>NZ_JAOPWR010000339.1 GCF_025965585.1 Pseudonocardia sp. | reverse complement strand
CCTGCGGATACAGATCCGACGGCGCGTTCATGGACGTAGCACCACCGCGGGCGTGCGTCGTCCTGCAGTGGCGCGGCGACGGGGTGATCCGTTTCCTCGTAGTGGGCTTTGGCGTGCTGGTTGGGTGAATCGTCCGAGCATGCCACCCAGCCGCAGGACAGGCACAACCACAGCTCGACCCAACCGTCCCCATGCTCGCGGCACTCTAGACAGACCGTGGAGAGTGGCTCGACGCCCGTGGCGGCGGCAACGTGCCCGCAGCGGCGCAGGTCACCGAGGCCTGCCCCGTGGAGGATAGCTCGTGGCATCATGCTCCTCGCTGCCGTGCCCCATGCCATCTGGCGCCGGCTAGCCAACTCTCGCTCGGCCGTGCGCGAAACGGCCAACACATGGAGCGTTCATCACCGGAGATGATGAGCGGTACCTCGTTCCGCCGCGGAACCTGGACTCATCGCGGATCGATGTGGTCGAGGCCGTGGTCGGGGAACACCGCGCGACGGGTCGCTGCGATCGCGCGATCCACCGGATCGTCGGGGTCGCCCTCACCGGCGTCCCAGGCGTAGTACGTCGGTTCGGTGCCGTCGGTGAGGAGCTTCGGTCCCTCGCGTCCGGTACGTCCGTGGACGAACTGCAGCCAGCCGTCGGGGGTCGCCGTGCCGGGGTCGAGCGGGCTACCGGTGATCTCGGCGAGCAGGTGGGTCCACGACCGGGGTACGACCTGCACAATCTCGTAGCCGCCGCCGCCGATCGACCCAGCGGCCGCCGGCGACCTCGTGCGCCAGCTGGTGCAGCACCGCGTAGCTGTGCCGGTGCGCATCGACGGTGAGGTTGAGCTGGGCCAACGGATCGAGGCGATGGGTGTCGCATCCGAGTTGGGTGACGAGGATCTGCGGCTCGAAGGCCCGCACGAGCGGCGGCACGACAGCATGGAACGCGCGCAGCCAGCCGGCGTCGCCGGTACCCGGCGGTAACGCGACGTTGACCGCGGCACCTTCCGCGGCGCCGTGGCCGGACTCCTCCGGGAAACCGGTGCCCGGGAATGCTGTGTAGCCGCTCTCGTGCAGGCTGATCGTCAGAACTCGGGGGTCGCCGTAGAACGCCGCCTCCACGCCGTCACCGTGGTGGGCGTCCACGTCGACGTAGGCCACCCGCTGTACACCGTCGGCCAGTAGCCAGGCGATGGCGACCGCGGCATCGTTGTATACGCAGAACCCGGATGCCCTCGACGGCATCGCGTGGTGGAGACCGCCGGCGAGGTTGACGGCGTGCTGCGCCCCGCTGCTGCGGACCGCCCGGGCGGCGTCCACCGTGCCGCCGGTAACGAGAGCCGACGCCTCGTGCATCCGGGCGAAGATCGGGTTGTCCTCGCCGCCCAACCCGAACGTGTGGTACAGCTGGGCGGACTGGCGCCGCGGCGCGCCGCGAACCGCGGCGACATAGGCCGGGTCGTGGATGAGCTGGAGCACGTTGTCGGAAGCCGGCCGCGGTGCTGTGATGCGGGTGTGGCGTCCGGCGAACACGTCGAGGTCGCGGGCCAGGGCCATGGTGAACTCGAGGCGGCCCGGAGCCATCGGGTGACTGGCTCCGAGGTCGTAGTTCAGCAGCTCCTCGCTCCATACGAGAAGGGCCGACCCGCTCATGAGATCGCCTCACCGCCTCCCGCTACGACGTGGCCTTTCCGCGGGCGGCGGCTCTCTCCTGAAGCTGGTGGAGAACCGACGGGTCGCCCAGCGTCGTGACGTCACCCAGCTCACGTCCGTCGGCGATATCCCGCAGTAGCCGGCGCATGATCTTGCCGGAGCGGGTCTTCGGCAGGTCCTCGGCCCAGATGATCGACTTCGGACGGGCCAGCTTGCCGATCCGCACGCCGACGTACTCCCGGATCTCGGCGGCCACCTGGTCATCACCCCGCAGGTCCGCGTTCAACGTCACGAAGGCGACGATGGCCTGACCGGTCAACTGGTCGGTCTCGGCGACCACGGCCGCCTCGGCGACCTTCTCGTGGGCGACGATCGCGGACTCGACCTCCGCGGTGGACAACCGGTGGCCCGACACGTTGATGACGTCGTCGGTCCGTCCGATGATCCAGAAGTATCCGTCGCTGTCGCGCCGGGCCGCGTCACCGACCATGTAGGTGCGCGGTCCGAACCGGCCGAAGTACGTCGAGACGTAGCGCTCGTCGTCGCCGTAGAGCGTGCGCAGCATCCCCGGCCAAGGCCGGGTGAGGACCAGCAACCCGGTTCCGTCGGCCAGTTCGTTGCCGTCCTGGTCGACCAGCGCCGCCGAGACGCCAGGCAACGGAAGGGTGGCCGAACCGGGCTTGGTCGGCGTCAGCCCGGGCAGCGGCGCGATCATGATGTGCCCGGTCTCGGTCTGCCACCAGGTGTCGACGACCGGGCACTGCTGGCGGCCGATCACCGCGTAGAACCAGAGCCAGGCCTTCGGGTTGATCGGTTCGCCGACCGACCCGAGCAGGCGCAGCGACGACAGGTCATGCCTGTTCGGGTACTCGACACCCCACTTCATAAAGACCCGGATGGCGGTCGGCGCGGTGTAGAGGATCGTGACGCCGTAGCGCTCGATGATCTCCCACCAGACGTCCTTGCTCGGGTAGTCCGGGGCGCCTTCGAACATCACGCTGGTGCAGCCGTTCGCGAGCGGCCCGTACACGATGTAGGAGTGCCCGGTGACCCAGCCGACGTCGGCCGTGCACCAGAACACGTCGGAGTCCGGCCGGAGGTCGAAGACGTCGCGGTGGGTGGCCGCAACTCCGGTCAGGTATCCGCCGGTGGTGTGCAGGATGCCCTTCGGCTTCGCCGTTGAGCCCGACGAGTACAGGATGAACAGCGGATGCTCGGCCGGCAGCGGATCGGCCGGGCAGACCGGCTCGCTGCGCGCGAGCAGGTCGTCGTAGAAGACGTCCCGGCCGTCGTGCATCGGGCAGTCGGCGCCAGTGTGGCGGACCACCACGATCGAGCGGAGCTCGGTCAGGCCGGACATGACCCGATCGACCTCGCGCTTGATGGGCGCCGTCCTGCCCTTGCGCCGGGCGCCGTCGACGGTGATGAGCGCCTTCGCGTGCGACACCTCCATCCGCTCCCGCACCGACTCCGGGGCGAAGCCGCCGAAGACCACGTTGTGCGGAGCACCGATCCGGGCACAGGCGAGCATCGCGACGACGACCTCGGGAATCATCGGAAGGAAGATCCCGACCACGTCCCCCCTGTCGACTCCGAGATCCTTCAGGCCATTGGCCAGCCGCTGCACGTCGCGGTGCAGATCCGCGTATGTGATCGCGCGCTCCTCGCCCTCCTCGCCACGCCAGTGATAGGCGACCCGGTCGCCGAGCCCGGCCTCGATATGCCGATCCAGACAGTTGTAGGAGACGTTGAGGGTTCCATCGCCGAACCAGGTGAAGAACGGTGGGTCGGAATCGTCCAGAACGGTCGTGAACGGCCGGTCCCAGTGCAGTTGGCGGGCCTGTTCGGCCCAGTAGCCCTCCGGGTCGCGCGCAGCCACCTCGTACACACCGGGGTCCCGCACGCGCGCCCGGGCGCGGAACTCCGCCGGAGGCTCGAACTTCTCGACCTTCTGCAGATCGTCGAGGAGCCGATCGAGTTCTGCTGTGCTCTGCACGAGCTTGGCGTTGTCAGTCATCACTCGCTCCTGGGAAGAAGCCCGG
>NZ_JAOPWR010000321.1 GCF_025965585.1 Pseudonocardia sp. | reverse complement strand
CCGACGAGACCCAGTACGGCTGCATCCCCAACGCGGTGCTCATCCCGCGCGGGATGCTCGAGTTCCACGCCGACCATGGAACTCCCCACCACGTCGAAGGGTTAGAGCCCGGCCGACGAGTGATCGTCTATTGCGCGGCTGGCTCCCGCTCGGCTCTCGCGGTTCGCTCTCTTCAGGAGCTCGGCTACCGCGACGTGGCGCATCTCGACGGTGGGATCAATGGCTGGATCTCCGCGGGCCGACCGATGACCGGGCCCACCACGCGCACCCGAACATCCGCTGCTCACATCACCACCCGCACCTGACACAGGGAGACACCATGAGCGACCACGCCAGCACTGTCAGCACCGCCGTCCAGCTGCTGAACTCCGGCGACGTCGTCGGCTACGTCACCACGCTCTACGCCCCGGAGGCCGTCTTCCACGGCTTCCCGTCGGCGTTCGCCCCGGATCGCGACGGCATCGCAGGCTTCTTCCGGGCCCTGCGTGACGGCGCGCCGGACGCCAACATCGCCGCGGAGGACCTGTTCGCCGACAGGGACCGGGTGGCGGTTCGGTTCACTCTCACCGGCACCCACACGGGGGAGCTGTTCGGAGCACCCGCAACAGGCGCGCGCATCGCAGCGGAGGGGATCACCATCCTCCGCTTCTCCGGAGACCGGGTCGTCGAGCGCTGGAACCGTCTCGACGACATGGCGTTCCTGACCCAGATCGGGGCGATGCCGGCCGCCACCGAGGTCTGAGCGCGGATTCACGGCGGCAGGAGGCACTGTGTCCGCGTCGACCACGCTGCCTCTCCTCGCACCGCGAGGCCTCCATCGGGGTGGGCTCGACAGAGACCGGGCCGGGTCCGACCGGGCCCGCCAACCGCGGTGCCGAGGGAGCGGGCACAGCGCGAGCAGGCGTGGACCGCCGTCACACGAGCTGACCTGGACCCGATCAGGCACCACGGAGCGATGACCGACTCGTCCCCGGGGGCGCTGAACGGGCCGGCGATGCGGCAGTGGATCCCGCCTCAGAACCGATTGTCTCCGTTTCATGTCGAGCCTCCTCCGGACACACCGTGCGTCCGTGCCGACGCTGGGAGCCCCCCGGTCCCAGCGTCAACACGGACAAGCGATCAACCCGAGCTGGTAGTGACCTTCCGGCCCTTGCACTCGCACTCGTTGTCGGTGTAGTAGCTGCACGCACGAGGCTTGATCGCGAGGGTCACAGCCCAGCGCGGCCGGCCGCCCACGGCTGCACCTGATCCGATGAGCCACCCCCGCTCGCCATGAACCCCCGCTACGCGTTCCGGCCCACCGACCTGACGACGCTCCTCGACCTCGCAGAACCGGCCGATCAAGCCATCCAGGACATCCTGCTGCGCCGCAGCGCCATCGACATCACCGAGCCGCCCCAGGAAAGCAAGCGGGCACACAGCAGGCCGACACTGCAACTGGTCCCCGACCTCACACCACGAGACTCACCGACTCCCAGACCCCTCACCAGGAGGGGGCGGCTGTGCAGCGGCTCCGCTCGGCCGACCCCTGAACCCCGCGGAGACCGCATGACCATGGCAGTCCTCCGCGACGCGACTCACTGGAACAAGGCGCTCACCCTGAGCCTCAAGCACTGTCGGCGACGGCTGCTGTTGGCGTTCCGGTCTGCTCTGCGTGAGTAGTGGCGGGGCGCTTACCCTTGGCGTCGGCCCCAGACCTCGGCTTGTCGGTGGGATCTCTTTCGATTCACCATGATCAGCTCGTGATCACGAGTCGGTGGCAGCTCGCGGACGAGCAGCACCGCCATCTCGGACCGCGCCGTCGCGGGCCTGCGCCGGGCTGACGCGCAACCCGGAGCCGGCGGTGCCAGCGTGTACCAGGCCGCCGTATACCTGAAGGACAAGCACGCTCGCCGTGTCGGCCACGTGCACAGACCGGCGCGACCGGGGCCTCTGCGATCAGAGGACCTAGCCAGGAGGGTGAGCGGTGCAGGTGCGAATCAGCCAGAAAGTGGCCGTGAGCGTCGTTTTCGTTGCGGCGATGTTCATGAGCATCATGGACGTCACCATCGTCAACGTCGCCCTGCCGACCATCGGCCGCGACTTCGCGGTCAGCCCCACAGACGTCGACGGCATCTCCATCGCGTTCCTGGTGAGCCTGGCCGTGTTCATCCCGGCGTCGGGTTGGCTCGGGGACCGCTTCGGCGGCAAGCGGGTGCTGATGACAGCGATCGTGGTCTTCACCGTCGCGTCCGCCCTGTGCGGTCTCGCATCGAGCCTGCGGGAGCTGGTCGCCTTCCGGGTCCTGCAGGGCATCGGCGGGGGCATGCTGGCGCCGGTGGGGATGGCGATGCTGTTTCGCGCCTTCCCCCCGCAGGAACGCATCCGGGCCTCGTCCATCCTCACCGTGCCCACCACGCTGGCCCCCGCACTCGGGCCGGTGATCGGCGGGCTGCTGGTCAGCGACCTGTCGTGGCGCTGGGTCTTCTTCGTCAACGTGCCCTTCGGGGTAGCGGCGTTCGCCTTCGGTGCCGTCTTCCTCCACCCCAGTGACCCACAACAGCACGGGCGCTTCGACCTGGCCGGGTTCCTGCTCTCGGGCCTGGGACTCGGGCTGTTCATGTACGGGGTGGCGGAAGGACCCGACCTGGGCTGGACCGCGACGGCCGTCCTGGCCTCGATCGTCACGGGGGTGGTGCTGATCGCGGTCATGGTCGTCGTCGAGCTGCGCACCACCGAACCACTCGTGGATCTGAGGCTGATGGGCAACCGCCTGTTCCGCGCGTCCAACGGCGTCATGGTCCTGGCCTCGGTCGCGTTCCTCGGGACCCTGTACGTGATCTCGCTGTACTACCAGGACGGCCGCGGGCTGAGCCCGCTCGCGTCCGGGCTGAGCACGTTCCCCGAGGCGATCGGGGTGATGGCCGGCGCGCAGCTGGCCAGCCGGGTGCTCTACCCGATCCTCGGGCCGCGCCGCCACATCGCCCTGGGGTTGACCGGCACCGCCGTCTCCATCGGCCTGCTGTCACTGATGAACGCTGACAGCAGCCTCTGGTGGGCCCGACTGCTCCTGTTCTGCATGGGCTTCGCCATGGCGCAGGTGTTCGTGCCGACGCAGGCGGCGGCGTTCGCCACCATCTCGTCGGAAGCCACGGGTCGTGCCTCGACGATGTTCAACGCGCTGCGCCAGCTCGGCGGCGCGATCGGTGTCGCGCTGCTCACCACGGTCATCGTGCTGATCGGGCCGACGCACCAGGTCGGCGGCCACACCGTCGCCGCCCTCACCGCCTACCGGGTCACCTTCCTCGTCGCGGCCGCCGTCTGCCTCGCGGGAGTGGCGTGCGCCCTGTCGATCCGCGACGCCGACGCCGCCCAGACCATCCCCGTCCGCCGACACCCACCTCACCCCGATCCCGACCCGCAGACCTCTCCACCAGCCGATCAGGCCATCTTCTGACCCACATCGAGGACTACGGCGCCCAGGTGTCACGGCAGACGATCTCCACGATCACCGACGAGGTGCTCCAGGGCCGAGGTGCTCGAGGGCATGGCGCCGAACGGGGCGAGGCAGAATCAGTGATCATCCAGTAACCCGAGTCCCCCGAGCCGGGGGGGAAATCAGATCCATCTGGGCCGCCCTGCACCGAGCGGTTCGGCATGGACGAGCATCCAGAAGACCTCGCCACCAGCACACACTGACAGCACTCCTCGGACCGTAGGCACCCCGGAAACTGTGGCCGACGCCTCGCGGATCACGATCCAGTCGGGCAGATCCCGGATGGAGCCCTGCGTTATGAACCGCCGCAGCCGGTCGCGGCGGGCCGTGGGGGGCGGAGCGGCACTCCTCGTTCCGCTCGATCGTCAACCACCGCTCCGCCCACAGCGTGGCTGTTCCCTCTGGCGATGTCCCGCACGTCCCTCAGGGTGTCCGGGCGGCGTCTCAGGCGGACGCGGATGCGGTAGGGGGAGCAAGGCGTGCAGGCAGGAATGTCACCAGCCCTATGACGTCGATCGCCGCCAAAAGAGATGTTCGGCCGCAGAATCGGCTCCGTACCTGTGGGACCGGCGTTGAGATCCCCTTATCGGAGGGCGATGTCCCGGTCCGAGTCATCGTCCATCCGGCGCAGGTAGGGCGCCACGAGGTCACCGTAGACGGCCTTGTGGCGCGCGGGCAGGTCCTTCCATCCGGTCACCGAACGCCGGCATTCGGCCGCGCCGCACAGGCACGCGGCCGGGAACTGGGCCACGGTGAAGTTGCGCATCGCGTAGTCGAACGTCAGCTCCTGCCCGGCGGCGATCGGCCTGCGGGCGACGAAGTCGAACGCTCCC
>NZ_JAOPWR010000274.1 GCF_025965585.1 Pseudonocardia sp. | reverse complement strand
AACATCCAGGCCCACGCACGTACGCTCCATCAGCACCGGCGCCTCCCGTAAATGCGGCACCGCCACCCGCCGTGACGGTGACCCGCGCCAACTTACGAGCGAGGCGCCGGCCCCTCATACGGTCTAGGCATCCCCTACCAAGCCGCCCAGAAGCGACTCTGGCGCGCAGGGATCGAATCAACCAAGGTCATCGGCCGCAGCAACCTCTACTCACTCGACGTCCCAAATCAGCTGAGCCGTCCTGCATCGAATGCCACAGATCGATAGCCACTCAACATCCGAACCCACCCATACCAGGGCAAAAGTGACTAACTTATGCGGACCCTCAGCTGTCCAGGCGTGATCGCACTTCAACCCCGACCCCCGCCGATCAAGCGCTGACCAGCGCGTACGTTCGCGTCAACCAACAACGAACGTCAATGATCTGAGTTGAAGCGGAAGCCGACGCCCCGCACAGTCGCGATGCGGTGGTCGCCGCCGATCTTGCGGCGCAGCCAGGACATGTGCATGTCGAGCGTCTTGGACGTCTTGAGGTCGGGGTCGTTCCAGACCTCGCGGAGGATCTCCTCGCGCGTGACGACCTGCCCGGCGCGCAGCAGCAGCACGCGCAGCAGCTCGAACTCCTTGTTGGCCAGCCCCACCTCGGCGCCGTCCACCAGCACGCGACGGCCCGACAGCTCCATGCGCACGCCGCCGACCTCCACCGTCTCGGGCGTGAGGCGGCGCAGGAGCGCCCGCACCCGGGCCAGCAGCTCCGCGAGCCGGAACGGTTTGCCGACGTAGTCGTCGGCGCCCGCGTCGAGGCCCACCACGAAGTCGACCTCGTCGGTGCGCGCGGTGAGCATGAGCACGGGCATGTCCGGGAAGTCCAGCCGCACGCGGCGGCAGACCTCCAGCCCGTCCATGGCGGGGAGGCCCAGGTCGAGCACCATCAGGTCGATGTGCCCGAGCCGGACCCGTTCGAGCGCCGTGAGCCCGTCGGCGGCGACGTCCACCTCGTAGCCCTCGCGCTGCAGTGCGCGGGAGAGCGGTTCGGCGATCGCGCCGTCGTCCTCGGCCAGCAGGACGGTTGTCACAGAAGCCACCATATGCCGATGTGGACCGTCGGGGGACGGCGCCGCGCCCGCATAGGGCAGGCTCACAGCCTGTGCACATGAGCCGTGACCTCAGCCCGGACCTGGATCTCGCCCTGCGCCTCGCCGACACCGCCGACGCGATCGCGCTCCCGCGCTTCCGCGCCGCCGACCTGCGGGTCAGCCGCAAGCCCGACCGCACCCCCGTCACCGACGCCGACATCGCCACCGAGGGGGCCCTGCGCGCCGTCGTCACCGCCGAGCGCCCGGACGACGCAGTGCTCGGCGAGGAGCAGGGCGGCGCCGTCACCGCGGTCGGCCGGGGCTGGGTGTTCGACCCGATCGACGGCACCAAGAACTTCTCCCGCGGCATGCCGGTCTGGGCCACGCTCATCGGCCTCGTGGTGGACGGCGAGCCCGTCGTCGGCGTCGCCAGCGCCCCCGCGCTGGGACGGCGCTGGTGGGGCGCGCGCGGACACGGCGCGTGGACCACCGACGCACCGGGCGCGGAGCCCCGCCGCATCGCAGTCTCCGGCGTCACGGAGACCGGCGACGCGTACCTGTCCACCACCGACCTGCGGACGTTCGCGCAGCAGGGCCGGCTCGACCGGTACCTCGCGCTCGTCGACGCCGTGTGGGAGACCCGCGCGTTCGGCGACTTCTGGCAGCACTGCCTGGTGGCCGAGGGCGTCGTGGACGTGGCCGTCGACGCCGCGGCGAACCCGTGGGACCTCGCGGCGCTGGTGCCGATCGTCGCCGAGGCGGGTGGGCGGCTCACCGACCTCACCGGCGCCGACACGTACGAGGGCGGCGACGGCATCTCGTCCAACGGGACGCTGCACGATCACGCGTTGGCGATCGTCGGCCGCTGATGCATGATCGGCTCCTCACACCGTCGTGAGCTCACACCGTCGTGAACGAGGAGGAACCCGTTGGCCGACACCGTCCCCGCGGCGAGCATCAGCACCGATGCCGCCCACCGCATGATCGCGGCCGCCGAGGCGAAGGCCGCCGCGATCGGCGTGCCCATGTGCATCGCGGTCCTCGACGTCGGCGGCAACCTCAAGGCGTTCTCGAGGATGGACGGTGCGCCGCTGCCGTCCGCACAGGTGGCCCAGGACAAGGCGTACACGGCCAACGGGTTCGGCATGCCGACCCACGAGTGGCACGACTTCATCAAGGACGACGCGCCGCTCGCGGCGGGCGCGCCCACGGGCATCCCGCGACTGGTGATCTTCGGCGGCGGCTACCCGATCCGCGTCGAGGGCACGGCCGTCGGCGCGATCGGCGTCAGCGGCGGGCACTGGAGCCAGGACCAGCAGGTGGCCGAGGCGGGACTGGCGGCGCTGGCCTCGTGACCGAGCATCCCGAGATGACCGCGCAGCCCGAGTTCGCCTTCGAGGACTTCACCCCCGGCCGGGTCTTCGACCTCGGCACCACCGTGGTGGACCGCGACGAGATGGTGGCCTTCGCCCGCCGCTTCGACCCGCAGCCCTTCCACCTCGACGAGGAGGCCGGCGCCGGCTCGATCTTCAAGGGGCTCGCGGCGTCCGGCTGGTTCACAGCCGGGTTGTGGATGCGCCGCTACGTCGACGAGATCCTCAACCGCGCCACCTCGATCGCGTCCCCGGGCGGTGAGGACATCGCGTGGCCCGCGCCGGTGTTCGCGGGCGACGAGCTGCGCGCGTCGATGGAGATCGTGGAGGCGCGCCTGTCGCGCAGCCGTCCCGGGCTGGGCCTGGTGAAGCTGCGCGCCACCCTGCGCCGCGGCGACGACCTGGTGTTCCGCAGCACCTTCACGGGGATGTTCGGCACCCGCGACTGAGCCTCATCCGCCGACCGCCGCCAGCAGCTCGTCCAGCGCGTCGAGGCTGTGGGCGCTCACCACCGCGTCACAGAACGGGAGGGCCGCGGCCATCCCGCCGACCAGCGGCCGGTAGCCGGGGTGGCGCGTGCGCGGGTTGGCCCAGACCACGCGGTGAGCCACGCGGTGCAGGCGCTCCATCTCGCGCGCGACGAGCCGCGGGTCGCCGGTGTCCCAGCCGTCCGACAGCACGAGCACCACGGCCCCGCGGGCCATGCCGGCCCGCCCGAACTCGTCGTTGAACCGGCGCAGGGCCTCCCCGATCCGGGTGCCGCCGGACCAGTCGGGGGCGAGCTGCGCGGCCCGGTGCAGCGCGACGACCGGGCTGGACCGCACGAGCGCCCGGGTCAGGCGCGTGAGCCGGGTGGCGAACACGAACACCTCGGCCCGCTCGGCGCCCGCGGCGCAGTAGAGCAGCTGGATCAGTGCGCGGGCGTAGGGCTCCATGGAGCCGGAGATGTCGCAGAGCACCACGAGCCGGCGCGGCTTCCGCCGGGCGCGACGACGGGCGAGCGCCACCGGGTCGCCCGCGGTCCGGCGGGCCGCGCGCAGGGTGGCCCGCAGG
>NZ_JAOPWR010000257.1 GCF_025965585.1 Pseudonocardia sp. | reverse complement strand
TCCACCCTCGACGTGCTCTGGGTGCTCTACGACCGCGTCCTGCACACCGATCCCGACGACCCCGCCCGCGACCGGTTCCTGCTCTCCAAGGGACACGGGCCGATGGCGTACTACGCGGTGCTCGCCGCAAAGGGCTTCCTCTCCCCCGCCGACCTGCGCGACTTCGGCGGGCCCGACTCGATCCTGGGCTACCACCCCGACCACACCCGCGTGCCCGGCGTCGAGATCGGGTCCGGGTCGCTCGGGCACGGCCTCGGCCTCGCGGTGGGCACCGCGCTCGGGCTGCGGCTGCGCGGCCTCGACGCCCGCACCGTCGTGCTGCTGGGCGACGCGGAGCTCGAGGAGGGCAGCAACGCCGAGGCCGTCCAGTACGCCACCCGCGCCCGCCTCGACCGGCTCACCGCCGTCGTGATCGACAACTCCTCGGCGTCACTGGGCTGGCCGGGCGGGATCTCGCGGCGGTTCACCGTGGAGGGCTGGTCGGCCGTCGACGTCAGAATTGACTCTCGGACCCGCCGGCGATCCTTCGCCGCGCGCGACCACGACGCCCTGGAACGCGCGTTCGCCGCACCGGGCGACAGCCCGCACGTCGTCGTCGCCCACGTCGAGCCGAAGGAGTTCTGACATGACCGCGACGACCGCCGAGGATCAGCGCGCGCGCTTCTACCGGCTGCTCCCCCACCTGCTCGCCGACGACCCGCGACTGGTGGCCGTGCTCGCCGAGATCGGCGCCGCCCATCTCGACCCCGCAGACGTCGGACCGCTCGCCGACCGTGTCGTCAACGTCGGGATCCGCGAGCAGCTGCTCGTCGGCGTCGCGGGCGGGCTTGCCCTCACGGGCCTGCGCCCGGTCGTGCACACGTTCGCGCCATTCCTCGTGGAGCGGCCGTTCGAGCAGGTCAAGCTCGACCTCGGGTACCAGGACGTCGGCGCGGTGCTGGTCAGCGCAGGTGGTTCCTACGACTGGCCCGAGGGCGGCGAGACCCATTTCGGCCCCCGCGACGTGGCGCTGCTCGACACGCTCCCGGGCTGGACCGTGCACGTGCCCGGCCACCCGGACGAGGCCGAGGCCCTGCTGCGCGCGGCCGTGCAGGGCGACGACCGCGTCTACGTCCGGCTGGCTGCCGTGGGCAACTCCGCGCCGCTGGCCGGGCCGGACGGCCGGATGCGGGTGCTCCGCCACGGCAGCCGCGGCACGGTCGTGGCCGTCGGGCCGATGGCCGACCGCACGCTGGCCGCGACGGCGGACCTCGACCTCACGGTGCTGTACGCGGCGACGATCCGTCCCTTCGACACGGAGACGCTGCGCGCCACCCTCGGAGCCCCCGACGTCGTGCTCGTGGAGCCCTGCCTGCGCGACACCTCGACGGCGGAGGTGAGCCGCGCGCTGCAGGGTGTGCGCCACCGCGTGCTGGGCCTGGGCGTCGGCCGCGACGAGCTGCGCCGCTACGGCACGCGCGAGCACCACGACACCCTGCACGGCCTGGACGTGGCGGGCCTGCGCCGGTCGATCCTGGCATTCCTGGCATAGCGGCCTGCGGCCCGTGCGCGGAGAACCCCGTGCGCGGAGAACACGGCCGGGTGACGCTTCCCGCGCACCGCGCGGCGCGCGCCTTCTGGATCCGATGCCGGCGTGGACGGCGTGCCGGTGCCTCACGCCGGCCCCTCAGACGGCACGGCCGCCAGCACCTCCCGCACCACCGGCAGGGCCCGGTCCAGGTCCCTCCGCGACTGGCCCGCGTAGCCGAGCAGGATGCCGTGCACCACGGGCTCGCCGCCGTGGTGGCGGGCCAGGCCGTCCAGGCCCACGCCCCGCTCCGCCGCGGCCACCACCACCGCCCGCTCCGTCACCGCGTTCGGCAGGGGGACCACCACGTGCGCCCCGGCCGCGTCCCCGATCACGGCGTGCCCCGCGGCCGTGACGGCGGTGGTGACGGCCGCGCGTCGGTCGCCCAGCTCACGGCGCAGCCGGCGCAGGTGCCGGGCCAGGTCGCCGTGGGCGGCGAGCGCGGCGAACACACGCTGGCCGGCGCGGGCGGGCCGGGAGCCGGTGCGGTCGCGGAGGTCGAGGACGGCGCCACGCACGGCGGGCGGCGCCACCAGCCAGCCCGCGCCGAGCGTCGGGGTGAGCAGCTTGCTCGCCGTGCCCAGGTGGGCGACGACATCGGGCCCGAGCGCGGCCAGCAGCGGCAGCGGGGCGACGTCGTAGCGCAGCTCGCCGTCGTAGTCGTCCTCGATCACGAGGAAGCCCTCGGCCCGCGCCCGGTCCACCAGCGCAACGCGCCGGCTGGCCGAGAGCCGCGCGCCCAGCGGGTACTGGTGCGCGGGCGTGCCGTAGACCGCGGCGAGCCCGCGTGGCAGGGCGTCGACCACCATCCCCGCCCCGTCGACGGGAACCGGCACCGTGACGAGCCCCGCGGCGCGCAGCGCGGCAACCGCCCGCTGGTACCCCGGTTCCTCGACGGCCACGCGCGCCCCTGCCGGCAGCGTTCGGGCCAGCTCGGCGATCGCGCCGGTGCTGCCTCCGGTGGCCAGCACGTGGTCGGGCTCGGCGGGCAGCCCGCGGTGGCGCAGCAGGTGCTCGACGACGGCCGAGCGGAACGCGGGGAGGCCGACGGGTTCGGGTTCGGCGTCGGGCGGCACGTCGGCGGCCGCACGCCAGGCCCGCCGCCACGCCGCGCCGTCCAGCACCTCGACGCAGGGCGTGCCGGCCCGCAGGTCGATCCCCGGCCGTGACACCGGCCGTGACGGAACCGGCGGCCGCAGGGCGGCCCGGGTACCCGGCGGCGTCCCGACGACGAACGTGCCCGAGCCGCGCCGCCCGGCCGCCCAGCCCTCGGCGAGCAACTGGTCGTAGGCCGCCGCCGTCACCGTGCGGCTGACGCCGAGCGTCGTGGCGAGCGCCCGTGTCGAGGGCAGCCGGTCCCCCGCCCGGAACGCACCACCGGCCGCGGCGGCGCGCAGGGCGTCGGCGAGCTGGGCGGCGAGAGGCCGCTCGTCGGCGCGGTCGAGCAGCAGCGGGGGCAGGTCCACGGGTGGCCTTCCAGGATCGATCGGAAGTGGCCCTGTCACGATGCCACTTCGATGCCCATCCTGGAACGGTGAGCCTCTCCCCCTCTCCCCGCAGCACCGTCACCCGCCTCCGCGAGCGGGCCCGCACCGACCGCGCCGACCTGCACGCCGTGCTCGACGCGGGACTCGTCTGTCACCTCGGACTCGTGCGCGACGGGGCGCCGGTCGTGCTGCCGACGGGCTACGGCCGAGTGGACGACACCGTCTACGTGCACGGCTCGACGGGCGCGGGCTACCTCCGGATCGCCGACGGCGCGCCCGTCTGCCTGACGGTCACGCACGTCGACGGTGTCGTCTACGCGCGCTCGGCGTTCCACCACTCGGTGAACTACCGCAGCGCCGTCGTGCACGGCACCGCGCGGCGCGTCACCGACCCGGGCGAGCGGTGGTCGGCACTGCGCGCGATCACCGAGCAGCTCGCGCCCGGCTCCTGGGAGCACGCCCGCCGGCCCGACGCCCGCGAGCTCGCCGCCACCGCCGTGTTCGCGCTGGAGCTGGCCGAGGCCAGCGTGAAGGTGCGCACCGGGCCGCCCGGGGACGACGACGAGGACATCGCGGCGGGCGGCCGGTGGGCCGGGGTGCTGCCCGTTCGCCAGGCGTTCGGTGCCGCGGAGACCTGCCCCACCCTCCCGTCCGACACCGACCCACCGGCGCACGTGCGGAGCCGCTGATTCCTCCTGCTACCCGAGGTGCACCCGGAACCGGCCGCGCGCCGGGCGGGCGCATCACCTTGGGCTGCGCCGAAAAGGCGGGGCTCGGCCGCGCCGTCCGCCGCCGGTTCGGCCACCCGCCCGGTAGCCTCCGCCACGGCCGCGCACCCGCGCTGAACTGCCCGTCCCTCCCGGGCGGCAGCCGCCCGGAAGACCACCGGGTCGGGTGAACTAGCCTCGGTCCGCGTGAGTGACGGATACCCCGACGCCGAGCGGCTCGATCTCGTCGAGAACCTGCACGGCCACGCCGTCGCCGATCCCTACCGCTGGCTGGAGGACCCGGGCGACCCCCGCACGCAGCGCTGGTCGGCCGCGCAGGACGAGCTCGCCGCCGGCCGCCTGGGTGCCCTGCCCGGCCGGGAACGGCTGGCCGCGCACCTGGAGGAGCTGCTCTCGGCCGGATCGGTGTCGGCGCCGCTGTGGCGGGCCGGACGCCGCTTCTCCGCGCGCCGCGAGCCCGGCCAGCAGTTCGCCGTGGTGCTCGTCACGGAGCCGGACGGCTCCGAGCGGGTGCTGCTCGACCCGATGGCGCTCGACCCCTCCGGGCTCACCACGCTCGATGCGTGGGTGCCCGATCTGGAGGGCGCCCGGCTGGCCTACCAGATCTCCGCAGGCGGCGACGAGCACTCGGTGCTGCACGTCCTCGACGTCGGCACGGGCGAGCTGGTGGAGCCTCCGATCGACCGCTGCCGCTACTCCTCGGTGGCCTGGGTGCCGGGCGGGAAGGAGTTCTTCTACGTCCGCATGGTCGACGAGGACGAGGCCCCGGACGGCGCGCAGGCCTTCCACCGGCGGGTGTGGCGTCATCGGGTCGACACCCCGGCGGAGACCGACGAGCTGGTGGACGGGCCGGGCCTCTACGACGGCCACACCTACTACGGCGTGCAGGTCTCCCGCGACGGGCGCTGGCTGATCGTCACCGGCAACGTCGGCACCGCCCGCCGCGACAGCCTGTGGATCGCCGAGCTCGGCGACGACGGCGCCGTCGGGGCGCTCGTGCCCGTCCTCACGCAGGACGACGACGTGCAGGCACGCGCCTGGGTCGACCGCGACGGCCTGCTCTACGTCCTGACCACCGACGGCGCCCCGCGCTGGCGGCTGATGGTCACCGAGCCCACGAACCCGGGTCGCGAGCACTGGCGCGAGCTGGTGGCGGAGGACCCGGAGTCGGTGCTCGACGCCGTCCGCCGTCTCGAACAGCCGGGCGGCGAGCCGCTGCTCGTGCTGCTGCGCAGCCGGCACGCCGTGGCCGAGCTGCTCCTGCACGGCCTCGACGGCACGCCGCGCGGCACCGTGCCGCTGCCCGGCCCGGGCTCGCTCACGGGCCTGTCGGTGGCCGACCGCGACACCCCGGAGCAGGAGGGACGGCTGTGGGTCGGCTGGACCGACTTCGTCACCCCCGCGCAGGTGCACCGCTACGAGAACGGCACGACGGTGCTGGAGGCCACCGCTCCCGGTGCCGTCGACGTGCCCTCGGTACGCAGCGAGCAGCGGGAGTTCACCTCCGCCGACGGCACCACCGTGCGGATGTTCGTGATCTCCCCCGCCGGCTGCGATGACGCCGCCTCCGCGAAGGACAGCGCGTCGGCGGGTGGCCCGCATCCCACGCTCGTCACCGGCTACGGCGGCTTCGGCATCTCCCGCGAGCCCGGCTACACCGCGTCGGCGCTGGCCTGGGTCGCCGCGGGCGGCAGCTACGTCGTCGTCTCGCTGCGCGGCGGCGGCGAGGAGGGCGAGGCCTGGCACCTCGCCGGCAACCGCGGCAACAAGCAGAACGTGTTCGACGACCTGCACGCCGCCGCGCAGGCGCTGGTCGACGCCGGCACCACCACACCCGACCAGCTGTCGATCATGGGCGGCTCCAACGGCGGGCTGCTCGTGGGCGCCGCGCTCACCCAGCGCCCCGGCCTCTACCGCGCCGTCGTCTGCTCGGCGCCCCTACTGGACATGGTGCGCTACGAGGAGTTCTCCCTCGGCCGCACCTGGAACGACGAGTACGGCACCGCCGCCGACGCGACGGAGCTCGGCTGGCTGCTGTCGTACTCGCCCTACCACCACGTCGACCCGGGAACCGCCTACCCGGCGGTGCTGTTCACGGTCTTCGAGTCCGACACCCGGGTCGATCCCCTGCACGCACGCAAGATGTGCGCCGCCCTCCAGCACTCCACGACGGGTGACGTCGACACCCGTCCGGTCCTGCTGCGCCGCGAGACCGACGTCGGTCACGGCGCCCGGTCCGTGGCGCGCACCGTGAGCCTCGCGGTGGACCAGCTGGCGTTCCTGGCCGCTCACACAGGACTGGAGATCTGAGTGATCCAAGACCTCTTCCCGACCCAGCCGCAGTGCGTCGCCGATGCCGGATCGTGGTGCGCCACCTTCTACCGGTTGACCAACAACGAGTTCCTGGCCCGCTCGGCCGACACGATCGTCTCCACCACGATGTCGATCATCCTCGTCGTGGTGCTCGCCGTCGTCGCCCGCTACGCCGTGCACCGGCTGATCAAGCGGATCGTCGACGGCGCCACCAGCCACCGGATGTCCCGCCTGGTCAACCGCGCTCCCCGGCACAACGGCGGGGCCAGCGCTCCTGCGGTCACCCCCCGCGGCGCCCAGCGCGCCCGCACCATCGGGTCGGTGCTGCGCTCGATCAGCTCCACCGTGATCCTCGTGATCGCGGCGATCATGATCCTGGCCAACTTCGGGGTCAACCTCGCGCCCATCCTCGCCTCTGCCGGCATCGTCGGCGTGGCCGTCGGTTTCGGCGCACAGAACCTCGTGCGCGACTTCCTGTCCGGCATGTTCATGCTGCTGGAGGACCAGTACGGCGTCGGCGACATCGTCGACCTCGGGGAGGCCAGCGGCGTCGTCGAGGCGGTCGGGCTGCGGATCACCACGCTGCGGGACGTCAACGGCACCGTCTGGTACGTCCGCAACGGCGAGATCCTGCGCGTGGGCAACAAGAGCCAGGGCTACGCGGTGGCCGTGGTGGACCTCCCCGTCGCCCACCACGCCGACGTCCCCGCGGCCGTCGCGCTGGCCGGCGCCACCGCCACCGAGCGGCTCACCGACGAGGACATCGCCGCCGACGTGCTCGAGCCCGTCGAGGTGCTCGGGGTGGAGAAGGTCGGGCCCGAGGGCGTGACGCTGCGGCTCACCGTGCGGGTGGCCCCGGGCAGGCAGTTCGCGGTGCAGCGCGCCCTCAACGCCGCCATCACCGATGCGTTCGACGACGCCGGGGTCCCGCGTCCCGGCCTCCTCCCCGCCACGAACGCGTCGAAGGAACGTCCGTCGGTCCCGTGAGCGATGATGGTGCGGTGACCGATCCCGCGAACTTCTACGCCGAGGTGGGCGGCGCCCCCGTCTTCGACAAGATCGTCTCCCGCTTCTACGAGCAGGTGGCGCAAGACGAGGTGCTGCGGCCGCTCTACCCCGAGGAGGATCTGGGCCCGGCCGAGGGCCGGCTGCGCATGTTCCTCGAGCAGTACTGGGGCGGCCCGCGCACCTACTCCGAGCAGCGCGGTCACCCGCGGCTGCGGATGCGGCACGCCCCGTTCAAGGTCGGCCCCATCGAGCGCGACGCGTGGCTCGCCGCCATGCGTGTCGCGGTCGACGAGGCCGGGCTCAGCGACGCGCACCGCGCGCAACTGTGGCAGTACCTGCAGTACGCGGCGGCCAGCATGGTCAACTCCGACTTCTGACCGACGACGGGGATTTGGCAGGATCAGCCGGTGCAGTGGTGGCGCGAGGCTGTGGTCTACCAGGTCTACGTCCGCAGCTTCTCCGACGCCGACGGCGACGGGGTGGGCGACCTCGACGGCATCCGCTCGCGCCTGGGCTACCTGGAGCTCCTCGGCGTCGACGCGATCTGGCTGACGCCCTTCTACACCTCACCGATGGCCGACCACGGCTACGACGTAGCCGACCCGCGTGACGTCGACCCGGTGTTCGGCGACCTCGCCGCGTTCGACACGCTCGTCGAGGCCACCCACGAGCACGGCCTGAAGCTCGTCGTCGACCTCGTGCCCAACCACACCTCCAGCGAGCACGAGTGGTTCCGCGCCGCGCTCGACGCCGCGCCGGGCAGCCCGGAACGCGCTCGCTACCACTTCCGCGCCGGGCGCCGCCCGGACGGCGCCCAGCCGCCGAACAACTGGACGAGCGTCTTCGGCGGCCCGGCCTGGACCCGCGTCCACGCCGCCGACGGCGAGCCCGGCGAGTGGTACCTGCACCTGTTCAGCGCCGAGCAGCCCGACCTCAACTGGACCAACCCCGAGGTGTGGGCCGATCTCGAGAAGACGCTGCGCTTCTGGCTCGACCGCGGTGTCGACGGATTCCGCATCGACGTCGCGCACGGCATGAGCAAGCCCGACGGGCTGCCCGACTCGATGGCGGCCACGCGCAGCGGGCTGCTGCCCGGCGGGCGCGACGGCGACCCCCGCTTCGACCACGACGACGTCCACGACGTGCACCGGATGATCCGCGCGGTCCTCGACCACTATCCCGGCCGCATGGCGGTGGGCGAGGTCTCCGTCCGCGACGACGCCCGCTTCGCCCGCTACCTGCGCCCCGACGAGCTGCACCTGGGCTTCAACTTCCGGCTGCTGCGGGCCCCGTTCGAGGCGGCCGCCGTGCGCGACGCGGTGGAGCACTCGCTCGCGTCCGTGGCCGGTGTGGCGGCCACGCCGACGTGGGCGATAGCCGGTCACGACGTCTCCCGGCCGGTCACGCGCTACGGCGGCGGGGAGCTCGGCACGGCGCGGGCACGGGCGATGGCGCTGGTGACGCTCGCGCTGCCGGGCACCGTCTTCGTCTACAACGGCGAGGAGCTGGGCCTGCCCGACGTCGACCTGCCCGACGAGGCGCTGCAGGACCCGGTCTGGGAACGCTCCGGGCACACCGAGCGCGGCCGCGACGCCTTCCGCGTGCCGATGCCGTGGGAGGGCGGGGCGCCGGGCTACGGCTTCACCGAAGGTGTGCCGTGGCTGCCGATGCCGCCGGAGTACGGCGAGCTGACGGTGGCCGAGCAGCTGGAGGACACCGCGTCCACGCTGTCGCTCGTGCGCCGGGCCGTCGAGCTGCGTCGCCGCCACCCGGGCTTCACCGGCACCGAGCTGGAGTGGTTCGGCGCGCCGGTGGGCTGCCTCGCGTTCCGCCGCGCGGGCACCACGCTGGTCTGCGCCCTCAACACCTCCGACCAGGCCGTGGCGCTCCCGCCCGGTGACGTGCTGCTCACCAGCGGCCCCCTCGACGACGGCCTGCTGCCCCCGGACACGGCGGCCTGGCTGGCATAGCGGCGCGTCACCCGCGCGCGGACGGCTCGCCGGGGACACACGGCCCTGCGGTCAGGCCATGAGCAGCGGCAGCGCCGTCAGCCGGCGCCGGACGACGGCTCCGTAGCGGGCGTCGAGGCGCATCCACGATCCGGTGGCCGACACGCGCACCGTCTCGTCCTCGCCGCCCCCGCCCAGGAATCCCATCCCGGACAGCGCGAACAGGCACCGCAGCGGCACCTTCACCGAAGCCGGTCCGCCGGAGGCGTCGGTCACGGTGAGCACCGTCTGGTCGAGCAGCGACGCGGGCGGCCCCAGCGGTCCGGCGTTCTCCCGGGCCACGGCGAGGCCTCGCTCGGTGAGCCCCTCCAGCTCGGCCGCGGGCACGTCGTCCACGGGCTTCCAGCCGTCGGTGGGCGGGAGCTGCCCGGGCCAGAGCCCACCCGGCCCCGTCTCGACCTTCTCCGCCCGGTCCACCGACAGCGCCGTGAGCAGACCCGACGCCGACGTGGTGACGTCGCCCGCGTCGAGCGTGCCGTGCACGGTGCGGGTGGCCAGCACCTCGAACGGGGTGGTGGCCCACGCCGTCACGGTCCCGGCGCCGCTGCACAGCCGGACCGTGCTGGTGGCGTCGAGCCGCACCACGCGGCCGATGAAGGCCCCGAGGTCGCCCCGCTCGTCGGTGTCGGGGATCCACAGCTGCGTCATGACCACTTCTCCAGGAACAGGCGCTCGTCAGGGGAGATGCGCCGCGGACGCTGCGCCTCGAGGTCGAACAGCGCCATCCCCGTGGTGGCCTCGATCGCGACGGGGTCGTCCTCGCCCGGGCCGTCGTGCAGGGCGTAGGAGATGCGGAACGACGCCGCGCGCACCTGGTCGACCCACATCTCCACCCGCAGCGGCTCCGGCCGGTAGGCCACCTGCCGCCGGTAGACGACATGCAGGTCGGCCACGAGAAGGCCGGTGGCGAACCCGTCGACCCCGCTCGCCGTGGCCGCGTCGAAGAACAGGTCGATGCGGGCCTCCTCCAGCACCGTCACCGCGCGGGCGTGGTTGAGGTGCCGGTAGGAGTCCTGGTCGGTCCAGCGCAGCGGGACGTGGGAGACGAAGCGGGCCACGCAGTCACCCTCTCACCCCGCCACCTCCCCGCGGATCGGGGAGGTGGGTCAGCGGGCCAGGCCGCGGAGCTGGCGCGAGACCACCGAGAGCGTGGCCAGGTCGAGCTGGCCCGCCGTGCCGACCTCGTGCAGCGCCGCCCGGGCCCGCACCAGCCGCGAGGCGTTGGCCTGCTCCCACTGCTCGATGGCCCCCTCCACCGGAGTGCCCGGAGCGGCCTCGCGCAGCGCGTCGAGGGTGATGGCGCGCAGCGAGCCGTAGAGGTCGTCGCGCAGGGCCAGGCGGGCGAGCGCGTGCCAGCGGTCGCCACGCTCCAGAGCAGAGACCGACGTCAGCGCGAGATCGACGCCCAGGTGCTCGGACATCCCGTAGTACAGCGCCGCCACCTCGAGGGTGTCACGCAGCTCGCGGTCACGCTCGGCCAGCTCGGTGAGCTCGATGACGTCGAGCAACCCGTAGCCGTACATCAACGCGGCGCTCCGCTGCGCACAGTCGGCACCGACGCCCGCCTTGCGCAGCTCGTCGGCCCGCGACTGCACGACCTCCAGCTCGCGCCCGCGCAGCAGCGTCGGCAACTTCTCCCGCAGCGTGCGCACGCCGTCGGCGAACCGCGACACGGTGGCGCCCACCGCGAGCGGCTGCGGGCGGGTGGTGAGGAACCAGCGCGACGCGCGGTCGAGCAGCCGCCGCGAGTCGAGCGCGATCATGTCCGCCACCGCCGTCGGGATCGCCGGGTCGGCCAACTGCTCCCACAGCTCGGGCAGGTCGAACACCGCCGTCGTGACGGCGTAGGCGCGCACCGCGTCGGTGGCGCTCGCCGAGAGCTCCTCACCGAGCCGGAACGCGTACGTCATGCCCGCACCGTCGACCATCTCGTTCACCAGCAGCGTGGTGACGATCTCGCGGCGCAGCGGGTGACCGGCGATGGCTGCGGGGAAGCGCTCGCGCATCGCCCGGGGGAAGTAGCCCGGCAGCCGGCCCGCGAACGCCGCGGCGTCGGGCAGGTCCGTGGCCAGCATCTGCGCGGTGAGGTCGAGCTTCGTGTGGGCGAGCAGCGTGGACAGCTCCGGGCTGGTCAGCCCCTCCCCCGACGCGTCGAGGGCGGCGAACCCCTCGACTGGGAGCATGACGTCCAGCTCGCGGTCCAGCCCGCGGCGGGCGGCGAGATCGGTGGTGAGCCGTCCGTGCACGTTGACCATGTCGGCGGCTTGCGCCCGGGCCACGCCGAGCACGGTGTTCTGGGCGCGGTTGTCGTCGAGCACGAGCTCGCCGACCTCGTCGGTCATCTCGACGAGCACCGCGTTGCGGGCTGCGCGGTCCAGCTCCCCGGCGGCGACGAGCCGGTCGAGCAGGATCTTGATGTTGACCTCGTGGTCGGAGCAGTCGACGCCCGCCGAGTTGTCGATCGCATCCGTGTTGATCTTGCCGCCGGCGCGGGCGAACTCGATGCGCCCGCGCTGGGTCAGCCCCAGGTTGCCGCCCTCGCCCACGACCTTGACGCGCAGCTCGCGGCCGTCGGCGCGCACGGCGTCGTTGGCCTTGTCGCCCGCATCGGTGTGCGTCTCGGTGGATGCCTTGACGTACGTGCCGATGCCGCCGTTCCACAGCAGGTCGGCGGGCGCGCGCAGGATCGCGGCGATCAGGGCGGGGGGGCTCATCCGGTCGGTGCCGTCGGGCAGGCCGAGCGCCGCGCGCATCTCCGGCCCCACGGGCACCGACTTGGCCGTGCGCGGCCACACGCCGCCACCTGCGCTGATCACGGAACGGTCGTAGTCGTCCCACGACGAGCGCGGCAGCGCGAACATCCGCTCGCGCTCGGCGAAGCTCGCCGCCGCGTCGGGGGTCGGATCGACGAACACGTGCCGGTGGTCGAACGCCGCCAGCAGCCGGATGTGGCGTGAGAGCAGCATCCCGTTGCCGAACACGTCACCGGACATGTCGCCGACCCCGACGACGGTGAACTCCTCGGTCTGGGTGTCGACGCCGAGCTCCCGGAAGTGGCGCTTGACGCTTTCCCACGCACCCTTCGCCGTGATGCCCATGGCCTTGTGGTCATAGCCCACCGACCCGCCGGACGCGAACGCGTCCCCGAGCCAGAACCCGTAGGAGGCAGCGACGTCGTTGGCGGTGTCGGAGAACTTCGCCGTGCCCTTGTCGGCCGCGACCACGAGGTAGGAGTCGTCGCCGTCGTGGCGCACCACGTTCTCGGGCGGCACCGTGGCGGCCGTGCCGTCCTCCTGGGCGACGAGGTTGTCGGTGACGTCCAGCAGGCCCGAGATGAACGTGCGGTAGCAGTACTCCACCTCGACGTCGTCGGGCTGGGCGCCGCGGACGACGAACCCGCCCTTCGCTCCGACGGGCACGATCACCGCGTTCTTGACGGCCTGCGCCTTGACCAGCCCGAGGATCTCGGTGCGGAAGTCCTGCGGGCGGTCCGACCAGCGCAGACCACCGCGCGCGACCGCCCCGAAGCGCAGGTGCACGCCCTCCACGCGCGGCGAGTACACGAAGATCTCGAACTTCGGCCGTGGCGCGGGCATCTCGGGCACCTGCGACGGGTCGAGCTTGAAGGAGAAGAACGGCCGCTCGCGGAACCAGTTGGTACGCACCGTCGCGGTGATCATCGCGAGGAAGCCGCGCAGGATCCGGTCGGCGTCGAGGCCGGTGACGGCGTCGATCCGGGTGCGGAGATCCTGCAGCGCGGCCTCGGTCGCGGTCTCGCGGTCGGTCAGCGCGGGATCGAACCGGGCCCGGAACAGCGCCAGCAGCCCACGCGCGACGTCGGGCTGGGCCAGCAGTGTGTCAGCCATGTACTGCACGCCGTAGGGGTTGCCGAGCTGGCGTGCGTACCGGGCGTACGCGCGCAGCACCGCCACCTCGCGCCACGGCAGCCCGGCGCGCAGCACGAGCGCGGAGAACCGGTCGGTCTCGACGTCCCCGCGCCAGGCGGCGCCGAACGCGGAGCAGAAGCCGCTCTCGATGGCGGACTCCGAGCGGTCGCGCAGGGCCGCGCGCGTGGCGTCGTCGATGCGCAGTCCGAAGTCGTAGAGGTACGCGCGCGTGCCGTCGGCCCGCACGAACTCCGACGGGCGTTCGTCCAGCACGTCGACGCCGAGCCGCTGCAGCAGCGGCAGCACCGACGTCAGAGTGGCGGGCGCGCCGGCGAGGTAGAGCGTGAACCGGCGGTCCTCGGCCCCCTCCTGCGACGAGCCGAGCGGATGCAGCCGCACGGAGAAGTCACCGGCCTCCCCGAGCGCGGCGATCCGCTGCAGGTCGACCACGGCCTGACCGGGCTCGACGACGGCCTTGTACTCCTCGGGCACGCCGGGCAGCAGCGCGGTGACGTCGGCCGCCCCGGGTGCGGCGAGCAGTCGGTCGTCCCAGGTGCGGACGGCAGCGGTCAGCTCGTCCTGCAGGGAGGACACGTCGACGCCCGCGTAGCCGACGGCGTCGGCATCGGTGTGCACGGTGAAGTGGACGAGCGCGTGGCGCGACTCGGAGACCCGGGCCGTGTAGTCCACCGAGCGGCCGCCGAGGCGGCGCTGCAGCACGTCGGCCATGGCCAGCCGCGACGACGTCGTGTACCGGTCACGCGGCAGGTAGACCAGGCACGACAGGAAGCGACGGTAGGGGTCGGGCCGCAGGAACAGCCGGACAGCGCGCGTCCCGCCCACGGCCAGCACGCCCACCGCGGTGTCGTGCAGGCGTTGCTCGCTCGCGCTGAACAGCTCCTCGCGCGGCAGCCCCGAGATCACCTCGAGCATCTGCTGGCCGGAGTACGACTCGATCGGGAAGCCGGCCCGGTGGATCGCGTCCCGCACCCGACGCTCGACGACGGGGATGTCGAGCACGCTCTCGTAAAGCGCGGGCACGGTGAGCGTGCCGAGGAACCGGTGCTCCCCGGTGCGTCGGCCCGCGGCGTCGAGGGTGCCGATGGACAGGTAGTACGGGTGCACCGGCTGCAGCGGGCTCGGCGCGCTGGCGCGGGTGATCACGAGGAGATCGCGCGCGGTCCCCTCGGGGTCGGCCTGCGGCGCGAACGTCGAGGCGATGTCGGAGCCGGGCCGCAGCACCCCGAGCCCCGAGTCGGACCGGGGGGTCAGCCCCCCGTCGCGGTCGGCGGCGTAGTAGCGGTAGCCGAGGAACGTGAAGTGGTCGTCCGCCAGCCAGCGCAGCAGGGACGCGACGTCGGAGGCGTGGGTGCCGTCGGGCCCGACGGAAGTGGACGGCAGCTTGTCGGCGAGCTCCCGGGCGCGCAGCTCCATCGGACCGGCGTCCTCCACCACCTCGCGGACCGCGTGCAGGACCGCCGCGAGATCACGTTCGAGATCAGCGGCCGGGATGTCGGTGGGAGCCAGGTCGAGGTGGATCCACGACTCGGCGATGGCGTCGGTGGGCGGCGCATCCGGCTCGGCCGAGGGGAGGATCTCGGCGAGCTTCCCGCCCCCGTTCCGCCGGACGACGACGATGGGGTGCAGCACCCGCCGCACCTCGCCGCCGGCCTTGCCGACGCGCGCGAGCAGGGCCCCGACCAGGAACGGCATGTCGTCGGTGACGATCTCGACCACCGGCCCGGCATCCGGCTCGCCCGGCTCGGCGTCCCGCACGCGGACGAGCTGCTCGCCCTCTGACCGCTGCCCGGCGAGGCGGAGGTGGCCGCGTGCGGCGGCTTCCAGCATCGGGACGTGGTCGGCCGACGCGCCCGGGAGGTCCGGGGCGTGCCGCGCGTAGAGCGCGGTCAGTGCGGTCAGTTCGGGATCCGGCTCGGGCGCGAGGTCGCGGCTCCGGCTCGTCACATGCAGCTCCGGTCGTGAGCGGTGATCACCCCGTGGGTGA
>NZ_JAOPWR010000213.1 GCF_025965585.1 Pseudonocardia sp. | reverse complement strand
TAGCCGTCGACGTCGCCCGAGTTCAGCAACTGCACGGCTGTGGTGATGGTGGTGGCGTGGTCACTCATGGTCGTCTCCTTCGTCAGGTGTGGTGTCGGTGGGAGCAGCAGAGCGTCGGCGACGGGGTAGGCCCGGTCATCGGTCGGCCCTCGGCGATCCAGGCGTTGATCCCGCCGTCGAGATGCGCCACGTCGCGGTAGCCGAGTTCCTGAGGAGAGCGAATCGCGAGAGCCGAGCGGGAGCCGGCCGCGCAATAGACGATCACTCGTCGGCCGGGCTCTAACCCTTCGACGTGGTGAGTTCCATGGTCGGCGTGGAACTCGAGCATCCCGCGCGGGATGAGCACCGCGTTGGGGATGCAGCCGTACTGGGTCTCGTCGGCTCGCGGACGTCCACCAGCAGGACGAAGGGATCGTCGAGCTCTGTCGCGAGCTTCGCCGGGGTGAGGTTCTCGATGCTGGCCCTGACGGCGGCCACCAGCAGTTGGACAGGGCTCATGATGCTGGTCCGGTCGGGCCCCGAGCAGCGGGCCGGTGCCACCACGGGCCGGCCATCGCGAAGCCATGCTGCGAGGCCGCCGTGAAGATGGGCCACGTCGCGGTACCCGAGCTCCTGCAGGGAGCGCGCCGCGAGGGCCGATCGGCCTCCGGCTGCGCAGTAGAGGATCACGCGCCGGCCGGGGTCGAACCCGTCGAGGTGACTGGTGATCGTCCTGTCGGCGTGGAACTCGAGCATCCCGCGCGGTACGAGCACCGCGCCGGGGATGACGCCGTGTGCGGTCTCTGCGGGCTCTCGGACATCGACGAGCAGCACGCCGGGGCGGCCGAGCTCGGCTGCCACGTCCGCGGGGGCGAGGTTCTCGATACCCGCGCTGGCCGCGATCGCCATTTCCTTGACACCGGTCATGGCGTCCTCCCGTGGTCGCGGCCAGCAGGCGCTGGACGAGACCCGACGATGGCACGCGGGTGTTCCTGAAACGTTCCCGGCGTTGAGAGGAGGTCGGGGCGCGGGTCAGCTCGGGTGTAGCGCCGATGCGAGGCACCGGGCCTCGTCGAGGGGCTGCCCTGCGTCACGGAAGCCGTCGGCCGCTGCGCGGAAGCGGGCGGTGGCATCGTCCGGGCACCCTCTCGCCAGCGCGAGGTGTCCCTTGACCTCCTCGAGTGCTGCGTCCCAGCCGGGCAGCCGCATCACGACGGTGGCCAGCGTCTCCGTGGCCCGTTCATACCGGGATGCGCGGTCGAGATCTCCGGCTCGCGCGGCGGCGATAGCGGCGGGAACGGCGAGCGTGATCCGGCAGCCGGGACACGTCTCGAGCGGGCCGCGTACCCCCAGCTCTGCCTCGTCGAGCATGTTCAGGGCGGCGTCGGTGTCGGCGGCGGCGGTGATCCTGGCCCCGTAGATGCGATCGAGGAGGTGGAAGCCGACGTCGGACTCACGAGCGACGGCCAGCGCCTCGTCGAGCAGAGCGCCGGCCGCCGCGCTGTGACCTCGATACAGGGCGACCTCCGCGCGGCGCTGCAGCGCCAGTGCCTCGCCGGTGGTGGCCCCGATGGCCCGGTTGAGCCGGGCTGCTTCCCGGAGGTCTTCGTCGGCCTCGTCCAGTCGGCCCGACAGCAGGTTCGCCTCACCGCGCAGTGTCGTGGCGAATGCCCGGCCGCGAGCCGCACCCAGCCGCTGCGCCTCGGCGAGGAAGGAATCGGCGAACTCGACCACCTCGGAGTAGGGCCGGGCACCGTAGAGGAGCCGCTGGGTCATGCAGAGGTGGCCGTCGAACACGCTGATCGCCAGCTCGCGCAGCGCGTGCGTGTCGAGCAGGTCCGCCCAGATGCTGCTGTGCAGGTCGTCCCGAGCGTGCGCGGCGGCTGCCTGGGCCCAGGACGCAACGACGAGCGCCGTCCGGTCTCCTGACTCCATCGCCAGCCTGCGGCACTCGGCGGCCTTCGCGGTCCCGAGCTCCGGATCGGCGAAGCCCATGACGGCCGCGCCGCTCAACGCCAGCGCCTGGGCGAGCCTGCCCTGCACCGACACGGGCTCGAGCCCGTCCAGCGTTCGCAGCGCGCCCCGGGGATCACCCTGCTTGATCTGCGCCAGCGCCTGCATCGCCTGCAGGTCGTGGGACTCCGGACCGCAGGCGACTCGCGCGGCGGCCGCGTACGCAGCGGGCGCTCGCTCCTCGCCGAGGGCATCGAGGGCCTCGGCCCGCAGCCGGAGCGCGTCGAGGAACCCCGGCTCGTGGTCCAGCAGCGGCTCCAGGTGACCGAGCGCGTCGGTGAATGCACCGAGCGCGACGGCCCGGCGAGCTGCGGCCAGCAACCAGGGGGCCGCATCGCCCGGCCGGCCCCCGTTCAGCCAGTGCCGCGCGACGAGGGCCGGGGCGGCTCCCGCGGCCGCCAGCCCACGGGCGGTGTCACGGTGGATCGCGATCCGGTGGTGGGGCGGGACCTGCTCGACGAGCGCCTGGCGCACGAGGTCGTGCCGGAAGCGGTAGCGCCCCCCGGAGACGACAAGCGCGCCGGCGTCGAGTGCGGCGTCGAGCAGCGCGAACGCGTCCGGCTCGGCCAGTCCGGTCAGCGCGGGCACGTCGAGAGGGTCCAGGTCGTCGCCTGCCACCGCCAGCCGGCGGAGCATCGCAGCGGTGGCGTCGTCGAGGTCGATGAAGCGCTCGGTGATCGCCTCCCAGACCGATGGCGCGACAGCCGGGTCCGCGGCCCCTCCGATGCCGCGGGTGAGCTCCAGCGCGAAGAACGGGTTGCCCTGCGCCGTCGCGACGATTCGGGCGACCACGCCGGCGGCGGGCTTCGCGATGGCCCCGGCCTCCACCAGCAAGGCGACCTCGTCGTGGTCGAGCGGGCCCAGGTCGATCCCGGTGCACCGGCCGGACCGGTCGAGGCCCGCAACCGTCCGGGTCAGCGACGACGGGGCCAGCTCGGTGCGGAAGGCGATGGCGCCGAGGAAGGGGAGCCCGCCACCGGCCCGGGCCAGTTGTCCCCACGCCTCCACCGTGGCCTCGTCGGCCAGGTGCGCGTCGTCGACGACCAGCAGGACGCCGGTGACGTCCCGGCACGCCGCGATCAGCCGGTGCACGGCTCCGATCACCATGTGTCGGGTGAGCCCGCCCTCGTGCGGCTGGGCCGGCGCGGCCAGCGCCGTGAGCTCGGCCAGCGTCGAGCGCGCCGGGCGCGGCAGGGCGTCGAGGAGGGTGCGATCGCGGCTGAGTAGCTGCTCCACGGCCGCCACGAGGGACGCGTAGGGGCCCTGTGCGACCGTGGCGGCGACTGCCACGACCAGCCACCCGCGTTCCCGTGCCACCGACGCGAACTGCCGGCACAGCGTCGACTTGCCGATGCCCGCCGGACCACGGACCACCGTTGCGCCCAGCCCACCCCGCTCGGCCGACCGGAGCGCCGCGGCCAACCGGGCGAGCTCGACCTGGCGGCCGACGAAGATCGTCGCGGCCGGTGAGAGGCCTGCGACGCACTGCTCGTACAGGGCCCGGCTCTCCGACGCGGGCGGTAGGCCGAGCTCTCGTTCCAGGTTCGTGCGCAGCCGTCCGTACCAGCGGATCGCGGCGGGCCGGTTGCCGCGCGACAGTGCGGCGCGCATGAGCTCGCGGTACGCCTGCTCGTCAGACCGGTCGATCTCGACAAGCCGTTCCCACCGCCCTCCGAGACGTAGTAGTGAGACATAGAGGGAGCGCAAATGGTCCCGCCGAGCGTGGGTCCACTCCTCGTAGAGCGAGTCGGGGAGCAGATCGCCCGGATAGCCCGCCGCCGCCTCGTCGCAAGCAGCACCGTCCCCCGAGCGGATCGCCGCCTCGGCACGGCGCTCGAATACGGCGACATCAGTTACGACGTCGCACGAGGGGAACAGGGCGACCCGGCCGCCGCTCAACCTCACAGCGTCCTCACGACCGAGTGCCTGCCGGGCGTGATGCGCGGCCTTACGCAAGTTCGCGGCGCCAGCGTCGGGTTCCAGGTGCGGCCACAGCGCCTCGACAACCTGGTCCCGCATGAGCCGGTGTCGATCGGACAGGGCGAGAAGTGCGATGAGCTCCGCGGACCGGCGAGCCGGCCACGCGGCGTCGGAGATCTCTTGGGATCCGACCGTGACCCGGAGACCCCCGAGCAGCGTGATGTGCACGCGTAAATGCTGCGGGAGGTCCGTCATCACCACTCCTGCCTGATCGCGCGCGAGCTGATCGTAGAGTTGTGTCCAGATCTGTGGCCGTGAGGTCCTGGGACAATATGTCACCCGTGGCGTAATTATTCAGGTCTCCGAGTTCCACGCGATATCCCGATGCCGGATCCGGGTGCTGCGGCCCCGCGGGTGGTGTTCTCGCCCGTGCCGCACCTCGACGGTGTCCTCGACGGCGGCTGGTGGCCACACACCCACCTGGCCGACGAGTTGCCCGCGCTGTCGGGTGTGGTGGCGAGCAGGCTCGGGACAGTCGTGCGGGTTGCGCTGAGCGCGACAGCTTGGGACGCCCGTCCCGAAGAGGTCACCTGCGGTGGCCGGGTGGTGGCGGTGGCCTTCCGGCGCTGGTGGTGCTACGCCCGGGGCGGTCCGCTGCCGGCCGCCCATCGGGAGTGGGTGCTGCACGACATGACCTGCCGCAGCTGGTGGCTGCGGCACCTCGGGCGGTCGTTGGTGCAGCTCGTCCCGGTCGTCGCCGTCCTGATGCTGCTGATCTCGGGCCCGTTCTGGGTCCGGGGATGGCGACGATGTTCGTCGTTCAGGCGGGCCTGATGCCGCTGCGCCCGGTGGCAGGCGGCGGGGTTCGACACGGTGCCGGTCCCGCAGATCCCCCGCGAGGACGTCGAGATGTGGCCTCGGTGACCGGGCTCGTCCCGGTCCGCGGGTGTGGGGATGCGGCTACGCCGGCGAGACCACCCGGGTGTTGGCGAGCTGGGCGCCCAGCCACGACATCGCCGAGATCTTCGCGGTCGTCCGGCCGGACAACACCCGTGCCGCGGCGACGGTGCGGCGCAACGGCATGGAACGGGTCGGGAGACCGGCACATACTTCGGGCTCGACCTGTAGGTGTTCCGTCTGCGCCACGCCGACTTCGACCCCTCCGCACCGGTCACCTCGCTACCCCCGGACTCGGCCGCCGAGTGACCGGACCGACCGGCGACAGCGAGCCACGGTCGCAGCAGTGTCGGGTTGCCGTCCAGATCTGGCGGCCGAGGCGGATCTGCCGCCAGATCCAAGCGCGCCACGACGGAATACCGGTGCGGAATGGCGCTCGGAAAGAACAAACGGACGTCGCCCCGAGGTGCCTGGGGCGACGTCCGGACCGCACAAGTGATCGGGTTACCAGGCGTGCACAATGCGCCGTGTCGCTCGGTCTCGGCGTCAGCACGCGAGAATCGCGTCCTGACGCAGGCCCGCGGCGCTGAGCCTTATCGCGGCATGCTCCGCGTGGGTGCCCGGTGCTGCTCGTGCTGGGAACCCCGGCCGGGAGGACGGATCTTCTCTGCTGATCCGACCTTGGCCTGTCGACGTTCTCTACCGAGAGGTCTACTCCGCAATCCCGACCGCCACAAGGGCGCCGGCACCTGTCACCCGTCTCCCGCGCCCGGTGGTTGATCCAAAATAGCGGGTAGGCAAGATTTGCACCCACATTCTCCGTCGCGGTGCGGCAACGGGAGCATGTTTGACGCTACTGAGGGCAGCTCGAGCGTCAGCGTCCACGCCGGCGCCGTCGTCAGCGCACAGCAGTTCCCGGACTCGTGAGCAACCCGGAGGCGGGAGCGCCGGCACGATGTCGGTCCTCGAGCGTCATCATCGAACTCCGGTCGCGGCTACGGCGTCATTCTTGGTAAATGCGTGCCACGCGTGAGAATGGAAGCGGTGGGAAAGATGGAATTACTCGCGCCGGATCCGACGAAGTACCCCGGCCACGCCGAGACTGTGCGGTGAGACGCTCGATGGAAATATTCGGGGACGGCGGACAGCAGGGCCGGGAACCTCTGCCCTGAAGCTGGGCGGAGATGTCCCGGTTGCCCGGTGTGGCCGGTGTGGCGGTCGACCTCGACGCCTTCGCCGCGGTCGGTCGCGCCGGACGGGCGGGCGAAACTGCCCTGCCGCGACGCTGGGTCGACGTCGTGACATGGGCGCGGTCGGCGGGATGCTCCACGTCTCCTTGTTCGTCCAGACCGAGCCTGTCGGGCGGCGCGAGGCTGCGGCGGTGGTTCTACGCTCGTGCGATGAGGTGCCGCATCGAAGTGTTCGTCCGCAGCGGTCACACCATCGACCTATCGCTCGAGGATGGTGAGGACCGCGCGTTCA
>NZ_JAOPWR010000188.1 GCF_025965585.1 Pseudonocardia sp. | reverse complement strand
GCCACCGCCACCGCCACCGCCGACCGCCACCGCTGCCCGCTGCTGCTGCCGCCCGCTGCCGCCCCCAGCCGCGGCGCATCGATGCGCAGAGCAAAGGGGCCGCACCGAACCCCGCCGGGCACGTGGCAACCTTGTTCCGTGAGCACCACCGCGCCCGCCCCTGCCGAGACCGACGCCGCCGCCGTCCGTGACGCCGCCCAGCGCGCCGCGGCCGCCGCCCCGGGTGTCCGGGCCGCGGGTGGGCAGGCCGTCGACGCCGCCCTGCGCACCGCCGCCGCGCTGCTCCGGGAGCGCACCCATCAGCTGCTCGCCGCCAACGCCGACGACGTCGAGGCCGCCGAGCAGAACGGCATGGCCGCCGGCCTGCTCGACCGCCTGCGCCTCACCCCCGAGCGCCTCGACGACATGGCCACCCAGCTCGAGGTGCTCGCCGACACCCCGGAGCCGCCGCTGCAGCGCGAGGTCCGCACGCTGCCCACGGGTGAGCGGGTCTTCGAGCGGCGCGTGCCCGTCGGCGTGATCGGGGCGGTGTTCGAGGCGCGCCCCAATGTCACGGTGGACGTCGCGTCGCAGGTGCTCAAGGCCCGCAGCGCCGCGGTCCTGCGCACGGGGTCGGCCGCACTGGGCTCGGCGAAGGCGCTGGTCGACCTGGTCATCGCCCCCGCCCTCGCGGAGCACGGCATCCCCGTGGCGGCGGTGCAGCTGGTCCCGACCCCCGGCCACGCCGGTGCCGAGGCGCTCGTTGGCCTGCCCGATCTGGTGCCGCTCGTGGTCGTCCGGGGGAGCGGCGACGTCACGCGCAAGCTCTCCGCGCTCGGCGCCGCGGCCGGCACCCGGGTGCTCGCCCACGCCGACGGCGGCGGCGTGCTCTACCTCGACGCGAGCGCCACCGAGGCCGACGTCGAGCGGCTGGTCACCGCGGGCACCGACCGGCTCGGCGTCTGCAACCGGCTGAACCTGCTCCTCATCGATGCCCCCGCCCACGACCGGCTCTGGCCCGTGGCGGAGAAGGCCCTGCGTGAGCGCGCGATCGAGCCGTCGCTGGCTCCGCACAGCCACCCGCTCGGCCACGAGTGGGCGCTCGACGCGGGCGCGGAGGCCCACGTCACCGTCACCACGGTCGACGGTCCGGTCGACGCTGCGCTCACCGCCGCGCGGGAGACGTCCGGCCTGGCCGCCACCGTCTGCGCGGCCGACGAGAGGGCCGCGGAGGCGTTCATCGACGCCTACACGGGCACGGGCGTGTTCTGGAACGCCACCACGCGCCTGCTCGACGGCTACAAGCTGCTGGGCCTCCCCGAGACCGGCATCAACGTGGACCACACGCCCGGCCCGCGCGGCCCGGTGACCTACCTCGACCTGACGCTGCGCCAGTTCGTCGTGCTCCCCGCGGCCAGCTAGATTCGGGTTGTGCCCGTCGAACTGCATCGGACGACCCTGGCCAACGGCCTGCGCGTCCTGATCGTCCCGGATCCCGCCACACCCGTCGTCGGGGTCGCCGTGCACGTCGACGTCGGCTTCCGCTCCGAGCCGGAGGGGCGCACCGGTTTCGCGCACCTCTTCGAGCACCTCATGTTCCAGGGCAGCGAGAGCCTGGAGAAGCTCGCGCACTTCCGCCACGTACAGAGCTCCGGCGGGGTGTTCAACGGCTCGACCCACCAGGACTACACCGATTACTTCCAGGTGCTCCCGGCCGCCGCGCTCGAGCGTGCGCTGTTCCTGGAGGCCGACCGGCTGCGCGCCCCGAAGCTGACGGTCGAGAACCTGCGCAACCAGGTGGACGTCGTCAAGGAGGAGATCCGGCTCAACGTCCTGAACCGGCCCTACGGCGGGTTCCCCTGGATCCTGCTGCCGCCGGTGCTCTATGACACCTTCCCCAACGCGCACAACGGCTACGGCGACTTCTCCGAGCTGGAGCAGGCCAGCCTCGAGGACGCGGCCTCGTTTTTCGACACGTTCTACGCGCCGGGCAACGCGCAGGTCACCGTGGCCGGCTACCTCGACGTCGACGAGACGCTGAAGCTCGTCGAGAAGCACTTCGGCGACATCCCGGCCCGCACCACGCCGCCCCGGCCGTCGTTCGCCGAGCCCGCTCCCGGCGCCGAACGGCGGCAAGTCGTGCCGGACGCCCACGCGCCGCTGCCCGCGCTCGCCGTCGGCTACCGGCTGCCCGACCCGGCCACCGACCTCGACGGCTACCTCGGCCACGCGCTGCTCGGGTCCGTCCTCAGCGAGGGTGAGGCGGCCCGTCTGGAGCGCCGCCTCGTGCACGCCGACGGGCTGGTCACCGACGTCTCCGCGGGGGCGGGCCTGATGGGCCCGCTCGATGCGCGCGACCCCGACACGTTCACGATCACCGCGGTGCACCCCGCTGACGTCGACCCCGACCGCGTGCTGGGCGCGATCGACGACGAGCTGGACAAGCTGGCGGCGAACGGGCCGTCCACCGAGGAGCTCGCCCGGCAGGTGGCACGCTGGTCGGCCGGCCTGCACCAGGAGAACGACAGGGTGATGTACCGGATGCTCGGTCTCGGGGCCCGCGAGCTGCTCTACGGCCGCGCCGAGATCGCCGTCGAGCTGCCCGAACGGCTGGCCGCGGTCACGCCCGCGCAGGTCCAGGCCGCGGCGGCGTCGCTGCGGTCCGCCGGGCGCGGCGTGCTGCTGGTGGAGCCCACGCGCAAGCAGGGAGAGGACTCGTGAGAGAGCTTGCGAGCGAACCGTTGACACAGCACCTCGGGTCATTTCCGACCGAGCGCAGCGAGGGAGTGGGATGACCCGCACCGCCGAGGAGATCGGCCGCACCGAGTCCGGGCCGCGCGGGCTGCCGCCGCTCGGCCCCATCCGGGACGTGCCGCTGCCCGACGTCGAGGACGTCACGCTGCCCAACGGCCTGCGCGTGCTCGCCGCTCACCGGCCCGGTGTGCCGATGGTGGAGCTGCGGCTGCGCGTCCCGTTCGCGGGCGACGACCCCACACACCCCGCCGTCGCGGAGCTGCTGTCGTCCACGCTGCTCACCGGCACCCGCACCCGCGACCGCGTCGCCATCGACGACGAGCTGGCGGCCGTCGGCGCCGACCTCGGCGTCAGCGTCGACCCGGAGCGGCTGATGATCAGCGGTTCGGGGCTGTCGGACGGGTTGCCCGACGTGCTGGGCGTGCTCGCCGACGTCCTCACCGCGGCCACGCACCCCGAGACCGAGGTCGCACGCGAGCGCACCCGTCTCGTCGAGCGGATCGCCGTGGCCCGCTCGCAGCCGCGCACCATCGCGCGTGAGGCGTTGCAGCGCAAGCGCTTCGGGGACCACCCGATCACCCGTGAGATGCCCACGGGCGAGGCCGTCACGGCCGTCACCGCGGAGCAGGTGCGTGCGCTCCAGGCCGCGGCGCTCGTGCCCCGCGGCTCGATCCTGACGATCGTCGGTGACATCGACTCCGGCGCCGCCATCGCCGAGGTCGAGAAGCAGCTCGCCGCGTGGACGGCGGAGCACGCGGCGCAGGAGATGGCGCCGCCCCCGGTGCCCGCCCCGGGCGACATCGAGCTGGTGCACCGGCCGGGTTCCGTGCAGTCGCAGCTGCGGCTCACGGCCGCCGCGGTCCGCCGCGACCACCCCGACTACGCCGCGTTCCAGCTCGCCAACCTCGTGTTCGGCGGCTACTTCTCCTCGCGCTGGATGGAGAACATCCGCGAGGACAAGGGCTACACCTACGGCGCGCACTCCGGGATCGAGTTCATCCCGGGCGGGGCGCTGCTGGGTGTCGACACCGACGTGGCCAGCGACGTCACGGCCGCGGCCCTGCTGGAGACCCGCTACGAGCTGGGCCGGCTCGCCGTCGTCCCGCCGACGGCCGAGGAGATCGACGCGGCGCGCGCCTACTCGATCGGCTCGCTGCTCATCTCGCTCGACAACCAGAACGGGCTCGCGTCCACCATCGCGGCGCTGGCCGCCGACGGGCTCGGTGTCGACTGGCTGCGCGGACACCCTGCGCGGCTGGAGGCCGTCACCGTCGAGCAGGTGGCTGCTGCCGCACTGACCTACTTCGCGCCGACGGCGTTCACCGGCGTCGTGGTGGGTGACGCCGACGTCATCGGGGCCGGCGTCCGGGCGCTGGGGGGTGTCGCGTGAACGCCGACTTCTCGCTGGTCACCCCGCCCGTCCTCTCCCGAGCGGCCGTCTTCCGCGACGAGGCGCTGCGCACCGACGTCGCTCGACAGGAGGCGGGCTGGCCGAAGGCGCGGCTCGTCGTCGTCGACGACCAGGGCCGCACCCCGGTCTCCTGGGACGCCGCGGTCGGATCCGGGTTCGCCGTGGCCGACGCCGGCAGCTGGGACGTCGCTCACGGGGCGGGCGCCACGCTGAAGACCCGCGCCACCACCGGCGCCACCCCCACCGAGGGCGCCGTCCTGCTGGGCGAGGCCGACGGGGTGGCGTACTGGGCGATCCGCGGCAAGCCCGACCTCGTGGCGGGCGACGACCCGTCCGACTGGGCCGACCTGCGCATGACGGGCACCGCCCTCGACGCGCTGGGCGCCGGCCTGTTCACCACGGCCGTGGCGGTGCTGAACTGGCACGACGCCGCGCAGTTCTGCGCCCGTGACGGCTCGCCCACCCACGTGGCGAACGCGGGTTGGCACCGCCACTGCGAGGCGAACGGCCACGAGGAGTACCCGCGCACCGACCCGGCCGTGATCTGCCTCGTGCACGACGGCGCCGAGGGCGACGACGCGCAGGTGCTGCTCGCCCGCCAGCCGGTGTGGCCGGAGGGGCGCTTCACGGTGCTCGCCGGCTTCGTCGAGGGCGGGGAGTCGCTCGAGGCCTGCGTGCAGCGGGAGATCCACGAGGAGGTGGGCGTCGAGGTCACCGACATCCGTTACCTCGGGAGCCAGGCCTGGCCGTTCCCCCGCTCGCTGATGGTCGGGTTCCACGCGGTTGCCGACCCCTCGGAGCCCGTGGTGCCTGCCGACGGCGAGATCGCCGAGGCCATGTGGGTCACCCGCGCGGAGCTGAGGCTGGCGCTGGAGCGGGGGGACTGGAGCGGGAAGGCGGAGCCCGGGGAGCGACTGCTGCTCCTCCCGGGCAAGGTCAGCATCGCCCGCAGCATGCTGGAGAGCTGGGCCGCCTCCTGAGCCCACACACACCCTGAGGTGCTCGCACACAGCGTCCACGGTGTGTGCGAGCCACCAGCGGTGTGTGTGAGCGGGGTTGTCCACAGGCGTGGGCGCACCTCTGGCGCTGACCGGCCCCCGGCGGGGACCGTGGACGCATGGGATCACTGCAGCTGCGGTCGCGCCTTCTCGCCTCCGGATGGTCGGACGACGAGGTGCGCCGCCTGCTCCGCACCGGCGAGCTGAGCCCGGTACGCCGTGGCGCCTACGTGGTCGGCGGCCTGCCGAAGGACCCGGTGCGTCGGCACCGGCTGGAGATCGTCGCGGCGGTGGAGCAACTGGCGGCAGCCGCGGTCGTGAGCCACGCCTCGGGCGCCGTCCTGCACGGTCTTCCGCTCTGGGCGGTCCCGTTCGGCCGAGTGCACGTCTCCCGCCACCGGGCGTCGGGTGGCCGCCTCGGGCGCCGGGTGCACGTGCACACCGCGCCGCTGTCCGCGGACGAGATCGCCCTCGTGGACGGCGTTCCCGTGACGTCGGTGGCCCGCACGGTCGTCGACATCGCCCGCACCGTCGCGTTCGAGCAGGCGGTCGTCGTCGCGGACGCCGCGCTCGCGATGGGGCTGGTCACGGGCGAGCAGCTCGCCGTGGCGGTGCTCCGCGCCACCGGCTGGCGGGGATGTCCGGCCGCCCGGCGGGTGGTCGCCTTCGCGGACGCCGGAGCCGAGAGTCCCGGTGAGTCCCGCAGTCGCGTCGCGATCGTGCAGGCCGGGCTGCCCGCGCCCGTTCTGCAATGGGAGGTGCTCGAGGACCGTCGCAGCCTCGGGTTCGCCGACTTCGGCTGGCCGTGGTTGCGCACGGTGGGCGAGTTCGACGGCGAGATCAAGTACGGGCGGCTGGTGCGCCCGGGACAGGCGCCGGGCGACGTCGTGTTCGCGGAGAAGCGGCGGGAGGACCGGATGCGCGACACCGGCCTCGGCATGGCGCGCTGGACCTGGGACGAGCTCGGTCCTGCGTTCGGGCCGGTGGCCGACCGCATCCGCCGCCGCTTCCGGCCCCTGTGATCACCTGGCACACACCGTCGGAGGCCCGCACACACCGTCGACGGTGTGTGCGGGCCCCGGACGGTGTGTGCCAGCTACGCGACGAGCTTGGTCTGGACGTCCTGGAGGCTCGGGTTCGTGGCCGTGGTGTCGTCCGGGAAGAGCACCACGGGCACGGTCTGGTTACCGCCGTTGACGCCTTCCACGAACGTCGCGGCCTCCGGGTTGCGCTCGATGTCGATCTCGACGTACTCGAGACCTGCCTTGTCCATCTGCATCTTGAGGCGGCGGCAGAAGCCGCACCATGAGGTCGTGTAGATCGTCAGCTGAGCCATACCCTGATCAACGCCCCCGGCCCGAACTGTCATCCCGAGGTGTCAGGATGGGTCCTGTGACGCTGCTCGAAGCCCCCGAACATGGTCTCGACGACGAGCAGCTCGCCGCGGTCACGGCCCCCCGCGGGCCGGTGTGCGTGCTGGCGGGCGCGGGCACGGGCAAGACCCGCACCATCACCCGCCGCATCGGGCACCTGGTCCGCACCGGCCACGTCGCGCCGGGGCAGGTCCTGGCCGTCACGTTCACGGCGCGGGCTGCGGGGGAGATGCGCACCCGCCTGCGCGCGCTGGGCGTCGCGGGAGTGCAGGCGCGCACGTTCCACGCCGCCTCGCTGCGCCAGCTGCGGTACTTCTGGCCGCGCGTGGTGGGCGGCGACCAGTGGCAGCTGCTCGAGGGCAAGCTGCGCGTCGTCGGGCAGGCGGCGGCGCGTCTCAAGGCGGGCACCGACGCCGCCTCGCTGCGCGACTTCGCCGGTGAGATCGAGTGGGCCAAGGCCTGCCTGATCACCCCGGAGCGGTACCCGGCCGAGGTCGCCCGGATGCACCGCGACACGCCCGGCCCCGCGGAGCAGGTGGCGGCCGTCTACGCCGGGTACGAGGCGCTGAAGAACCGCGCCGAGATGCTCGACTTCGACGACCTGCTGCTGCACACGGCCGGCGCGCTCGAGGAGCACGCGTCCGTGGCGGAGGAGTTCCGCGACCGCTACCGCTGCTTCGTCGTCGACGAGTACCAGGACGTCACACCGTTGCAGCAGCGCGTGCTCGACGCCTGGCTCGGTGACCGTGACGACCTGACGGTGGTCGGCGACGCCAACCAGACGATCTACACCTTCGCCGGGGCCAGCCCGCGCCACCTGCTCGACTTCCCGCGCCGCTTCCCCGAGGCCACCGTCGTCCGGCTGCAGCGCGACTACCGGTCCACGCCGCAGGTGGTGGCGGCCGCCAACACCCTGATCGGGGCTGCGCGCGGCCGGCCCGCCGGCAGCAGGCTGCAGCTGATCGGCCAGCTCCCGCCCGGTGCCGAGCCCGATTTCACCGAGCACGACGACGAGCCCGCCGAGGCCGCCGCCATCGCCCGGCAGATCAAGCGGATCGTCGCCGACGGTACGCCCGCCGCCGAGATCGCCGTGCTGTTCCGGATCAACGCGCAGTCGGAGGTCTACGAGCAGGCGCTCACCGAGGTCGGCGTCCCGTACCAGGTGCGCGGCGGTGAGCGGTTCTTCTCCCGCCCCGAGGTGCGCCGTGCCATGACGATGATCCGCACGAGCAGCCAGTTCCAGGGCCCGCTCATCGACGTCGTCCGCAAGGTGCTCGTCCCCGTCGGCCTGACGCCCGAGCCGCCCGGCGGCGCCCAGCAGCGGGCCCAGTGGGAGTCGCTGCTCGCCATCGTCGAGCTGGCCGAGGAGCTGGTCGCCGTCGAGCCCGAGGCCGACATGCGCCGCTTCGCCGCCGAGCTGGAGACCCGCGCCGACGCCGCGCACCCCCCCACCGTCCAGGGCGTCACGCTGGCGTCGCTGCACGCGGCGAAGGGCCTCGAGTGGGACGTCGTGTTCCTCGTCGGCCTCGTCGACGGCACGCTGCCCATCCAGCACGCCGACGGCGACGAGGACGCCATCGAGGAGGAGCGCAGGCTGCTCTACGTCGGCATCACGCGGGCTCGGCGCCGCGTCTCGCTGTCGTGGGCGCTGTCGCGTCAGCCGGGGGGAGCGCGCCGCCGCAGGCGCAGCCGTTTCCTGTACGGGCTGATCCCCGACCACCACCCGGCCTCGCGCATCGCGAACACCGCCGAGCGCGGCGGCTCGAAGCCGCGGTGCCGGGTATGCGGGTCGCCGCTGCTGGGCATCGACGCGCTCAAGATGCAGCGCTGCTCCGACTGTCCGTCCGATGTGGACACCGACCTGCTCGACCGGCTCCGCGAGTGGCGCAGCGGCGAGGCCCGCGAGCAGCAGGTCCCCGCCTACGTCGTGTTCACCGACGCCACGCTGACGGCCATCGCCGAGCAGCGCCCCTCCGACCGCGCCGCGCTCGTCGGCATCCCGGGGATCGGGGCCCGCAAGCTCGACCGCTACGGGCCGGCCGTGCTGTCGCTCGTGTCCGACGAGCACCGCCCGGAACAGTGACTCCGGCGGCGACCCGGAAGGGAATGCCCGAACTTTCGTGAAAATGGGTTGTGCACCCCCCGGGGGTGTCCCTAGCCTCACTTCACGACGAGCTCACCTGCCCGTTCTTCGCCACGACCAGACCCCGGAAGGGGGTGCCGAGATGACCACCACGATGCCCACCATCACCGCCGGAGCCTTCTACGGCGCCCGCCTGCGTGTCGAGGGTCTGCGTGTCGAGGGTCCGGGCATGGAGTCCGTCGCGCACCCGCACGCGTGGAAGCAGCAGCGACCGGCGCTCGTGGATTTCGTGATCGACAACAGCACAGGTGTGTCCGCTCGGGAGCGTCGCCATACGTAGGCGATCAGCAACCGGCCCCAGATCGAAGGCCGCGGACCCCTCACCGGGATCCGCGGCCTTTTTTGTTGTTCCTGCCTGACCACATCTCTCAGGAGGTAGTTGTGCTAGCCCGATCAGTTCCGTTGGACGGCGGAGCGATCTGTCCCGACCAGTGCGGTGGCGACTCCGTCACCCCGCTGGGGTCCGTGCTCGATGCGGCACCCCGCGCCGGGCTGGATCTGCCCTGTCGCTCCGGCGACGCCGACCAGTGGTTCGCCGAGGCTCCTGCCGAGCTGGAGCGCGCCAAGGCCCTCTGCGGGCACTGCCCGATCCAGGTCGAGTGCCTGGCCGGTGCGTTGAGCCGCGGGGAGCCGTGGGGAGTCTGGGGCGGTGAGATCTTCGAGCGCGGGGTCGCGATCCCGCGCAAGAGGCCTCGCGGCCGCCCGAGCAAGGCCGCCCTGGCCCGCGACCGCGCGTTCGCCGCGGTCGTCTCGGCCTGACCCGCACCGGCTGGTCCACCGGACAACCGTGGGTTCCCCGAGAGCCCGATGACCTTCAGGAGACACCGATGACCGACCTCATGACCACCCCGACGCCCGCATCCGCCCACCCGACGCCCGCTGTGCACAACCGCGAAGGAACGACGATGCTGCTCCACGAAGCACTGGCCAGATGCCGACACCAAGAGGCCCTCAGGGCCGCACGTGAGTTCCGCTTCGCCCGCAGCGTGACCGCGGGCCGCCGGTGGACCCTGCTCGCCCGGTTCGCCGCCCGGCGTGCCGAGCGCGCCCGTGCGGGCCTGGACGTGCCCACCGGTCACCACCGGGTGAGCGGCCTCCGCAGCGCCTTCTGATCCCTCGGTCCGAGGGAGCGCTGCACCGGGAGACCGGCGGCGCCCCGGTCCTGTCCGGACCGGGGCGCCGCCGGCATGTGCGGATCAGGTGTGGCGGCCCGCCGACTCGTCCTCCGCGTCGAAGATCCACGGCTGCCAGTGGCGGACGATGCCGCGCAGCGGCACGTCGACGTCGAGCTGGCAGAGCACGGCGAGCGTGCCCATCGTGACGCGGTGGATGAGCAGGTACTGCGGTGGGAGGTTGAGCTCGCGCCCGGTGTTGAAGTGCGGGCTGCGCAGATCGCCGACGCGCTCCGCCTGGCTCTGCAGCCACCGCCGGTTGAAGCGGAAGACCTCCTCGCGCAGCGGGTCGGTGAACGGCGAGAGGTAGGCCTCCGCCTCCTGGGCGCCGAGCTTCGATCCGGCCCGCACGAAGCCGTCGTCGCGCAGGAGCTGCAACAGGTCGTCCGACCGGTTCTCCAGCGCGAGCCGCACCATCACCGAGAGCGGCCGGGGCAGTCCGTCGGGGAGCCGGGCCACGGCGCCGAAGTCGATGACCATGAGCCGGCCGTCCTCGAGCACCTGGAAGTTGCCCGGGTGGGGGTCGGCGTGCAGCAGCCCGACACGGGCGGGTGAGGAGTACAGGAACTCGGCGAGCAGGGCCGCGACGGAGTCGCGCTGCTCCTGCGTGCCGGTGGTGATGACGTCCGACAGCTTCCTGCCGGTGACCCACTCGGACACCATCGCCTTGGGGGCCGACGCCACCACGCGGGGGATCTTCACGTTCTCGTCGCCGTCGAACGCCGCGGCGAATACACGCTGGTTCTCGGCCTCGTCGCGGTAGTCGAGCTCCTCCTCCATGCGGTCGCGCAGCTCGGCGATCAGCGGCTTGATCTCGAGTCCCGGCACGAGCGGCTGCATCACGCGGCTCATGCGCGAGAGCTGCCGCAGGTCGGAGCGCAGCGCCTCCTCGGCGCCGGGGTACTGCACCTTGACCGCGACGTCGCGCCCGTCGCGCCACACCGCCCGGTGGACCTGCCCGATGCTCGCGGCCGCGGCCGGCGTCTCGTCGAACTCCTGGAACCGCGCGCGCCAGCCGCGACCGAACTGCTCGGCCAGCATCCGGTGCACGTCCGACGGCGGCATCGGGGGAGCCGCGGACTGCAGTTTGACCAGCGAGTCACGAAACGGTGCTGCGAACTCGTCGGGGATGGCCGCCTCGAAGACGCTCAGGGCCTGGCCGAACTTCATGGCCCCGCCCTTGAGCTCGCCCAGCACCTCGAACAGCTGCTCGGCGCTCTTGGCCATCAGCTGCGCGGTGATCTGCTCGCCGTCGCCCCCCGCCAGTCTGCGGCCCCAGCCTCCGACTGCGCGCCCGGCCACCCCGAGGGGGAGGCTGGCGAGCTTCGCGGTGCGGGCCGCGGTCCGCCGCGGGATGTCGGTCACGCCGGCCCCTCTCCGTTCGTCGACACGGCCGCGGGCCGTGCTGCGTCGATGTGTGCACTCGCAAGCTCGCTCACCCCATGATTGTGTCCCCATCCGCACGCATCCCGCTCGTCGCCTGCGGCGTGGGTCGCCCCACTCCGGCCGGAACCGCCCGACAGTGGCACTCCGCGCGCGCTGTCCACGCCCGCCGCCGGAGCGTGCCCGCTGTGACGTCGAGTTCGAGCGTGGCGTCCAGCGCGGCCGGGGCCGGACCGCCGCCACCCGCGCCGTCGACGGCGGCCAGTGCCTGCGCCGTGGCGAGACCGGCGGTGGCGGCGACGCACGCGGGATCGGCCCGGCCCGCCCGCCCGACCAGCTGCGCGGAGACGGCGGGCCAGCTCGGGTCGCACGCCGCGCGGTGCAGCTCCAGGCAGGCGAGGCAGGTGGAGCGGCCGGGCAGCACCAGCGGCCCGACGACGCCGACGCCGTCGCGCAGCCGGGCGGGCAGGTGGGCGACGCCGTCGGCGTGCAGGGTGGTGAGCCGATCGGGCGCGGGAGCCTCGTCGGCGAGCACGACGAGATCGGGCACGAGTCGCAGGGGCGGTGGCCCGGTGACGGTGCCCGGCAGCAGCCGGTGCAGTGCGGCGCGGGTGGCGGTCAGGCGATCGCCGCCCCGGTCGGCATCGAGGTAGCCGGTGCCGAGATCGCCCGTGCGGACCTCGCCGCCGGTGTCGGTGTGCACGGTGCCGACGCCGGCGAGCGCCAGGCCGGTGACGATCCCGACCGCCAGCGGGCCCCTCCCGACCACCACGGCGATGGACGACGCCCGCCGTGTGTCGCGGAGCTCCAGGATGGCGGCGTCGGCCACCGCGCCGCTCTCGACCAGCTCCGCGAGCAGCGCCTCGGCCTCCTCCGGTGCGGCCCCGCGCTCGACGGCCCTGGCCACCACCACGTGCGCCGCAACGGGGGCGCGCAGCTCGTCGACCATCTCCGCGAGCGGGAGAGAGAGCCCGTCGGCGACGACGGCGGCCGCCGGATCGAGGCCGAACAGGCGCCCGTTGCCGGGCAGCGGCAGCACGGAGCGATGCGGTGGCAGGCGGACGGTGGCGGGCAGGGCGGGCGGCATCGTCCGATCGTGCCCCGGCGCCGCCTGACGTGCGTCGGGTTGTCCACAGGGGTCGCCCACCTGTGGACGACCGCGATCAGTACCCGTCGGGCGGGACCGCGATCCGGGAGCCGGGGACTAGGGTGGGGTGATGGCGCAGCCCTCGGTCGTCGAGGTCCGACGTAGTGATCGCCGCCGGCGCATGGTCAGCGCGCGTCGCGAGGGTGACACGGTGATCGTCTTCATCCCGGGGTGGATGAGCGAGTCCGAGGAACGCCGCTGGGTCGACGAGATGGTGCGCAGGCTCGAGCGCAGCGAGGCCCGCCGCCGTTCCCCGGCCCGCACCGGCGACGACGCCCTGCGCACCCGCAGCATGGAGCTGTCGCGCCGCTACCTCGAAGGGCGGGCCGAGCCCGCCACGGTGCGGTGGGTGGCGCCGATGCGCACACGCTGGGCGTCGTGCACGCCTGCCGACGGCACCATCCGCATCAGCGAGCGCCTGCGCGACGCCCCGGGCTGGGTGGTCGACTACGTGCTGGTGCACGAGCTCGCCCACCTGCTCGAACCCGGCCACGACGCCAAGTTCTGGGCGTGGGTGCACCACTACCCGCGCACCGAGCGCGCGATGGGGTACCTGGAGGGCCTGTCGGCCGCGGCCGGCCTCGGCTTCGTCGGCCTGGACGGCGACGAGCCGCCCGGGGCCGAGCACCCGTCGGAGGCCGACGCGGCCCTCGGCTCCGAGGCCGCGTCGGCCTGAGCGTCAGCTCGTCGAGCTGCCGGAGTCGCCGGAGTCCTTGTCCTCGGGCTCCTGGGGCGCCTTCTCGTTGGCGAGCTTCTCGAGCTCGGCGATGGGGTCGCGACCCTCGTCGCGGGCCACGAACGCGGCGGGGTCGTCGAGGTCGTCGGCCGTGGGCACGAGGTCGGGGTGGGCCCACAGGGCGTCCCGGCCGGCCATGCCGCGCTGCTCGCCGAGCAGCCTCCACAGCTCGGCGGCATCGCGGAGCCGGCGCGGGCGCAGCTCCAGACCCACCACCGTGGCGAACGTCTGCTCGGCGGGCCCCCCGGACGCACGGCGACGGCGCAGCGTCTCGCGCATCGCCTCCGCTCCGGGCAGGCGGTCGCCGACGGCCTCGGCCACCACGGCGTCGACCCAGCCCTCGATGAGCGCGAGCAGCGTCTCCAGCCGCGCGAGCGCGGCCTTCTGCTCCGGCGTGGTCTCCGGATCGAACATGCCGCCCTGCATGGCCTCCTCGATGGCGGCCGGGTTGGACGGGTCGATGCCGCGGGCCAGCTCCTCGATGCGGGAGGTGTCGACGCGGATGCCCTGCGCGTACTGCTCGACGGCGCCGAGCAGCCGCTCCTTCAGCCAGCCGACGTGCGCGAACAGCCGCTGGTGGGCGGCCTCGCGCGCGGCCAGGAACAGCAGCACCTCGCTGGCGGGGCGGTCGAGGTCCTTCGTGAACTTCTCGACGTTCTCCGGCAGCAGCGCCGCGGTGCGATCGGGGCCCACGGGGATGCCGATGTCGGTGGAGGTGAGCACCTCCGCGGCGAGCTGGGCGAGGCCCTGGCCGAGCTGGCTGCCGAAGGCGAGCCCGCCCATCTGGCCGAGCATCGCCATCATCGGGCCCGCGGCCTCGCGGGCCTCGGCAGGGAGACCCTCGACCCACGCGCTCGAGACGCGCTGCGCGACCGGGTCGCACAGCCGCTTCCACGTGGGCATGCTCGCGTCGACCCACTCGGCCGCGGACCACGCCTTGATCTCCGTGGCGCCCGTGGGGAAGTCGGTGGCCGCGTCGAGCCACAGCTCGGCGAGCCGCACGGCGTCGCTGACGGCGGCGCGCTGCGCCCCGGTGAGCGACGACGTGGTTGCGGCGAGGCGCTGGTGGGCGAGCTGCGCGGCGAGGTTGTAGTTGACCGGCCCGCCACCCGTGTCCTGCGCCTGGCTCAGCATCTGCCCGAGCTGCGTGAGCATCTGGCCGAGCTGGCTGACGTCGAACCCGCCGGGGCCGCCCATCCCGGGCATCCCCGGGAACCCGCCCGGTGGCATGCCGGGCAGGTTGCCGAAGCCGAACGGGTCCTGGGGACCGTCGCCCGACGAGCGGTCGGGTTTGTCGTCCTTGTCGCGGTCGCGGTCAGCGGGCCCGAAACCGAACGGGGTGTCGCTCATAGGACCCACGGTACGCGTGACGGGCGGGCCGGGCGGCGTGTGCCACCGGTGATCACCCCACCGTACGAGGGCCCCACGCGGGCTCCACATAGGCTCGCGGCGTGAAGCACCGCACGTGGACCATCGTCTCCGCAGGCCTGCTCGCCCTGGCGCTGGGAGTGCTCGGGGCCACCGTGCCGGTGCCGATGGTGGCGCTCGGGCCCGGCCCGACGTTCAACACCCTCGACGTGGTGGACGGAACGCCCGTGGTGGCCGTCGCCGGGCTGCCGACCTACCCGACGACCGGCCACCTCAACATGACCACGGTGTCGGTCACCGACCGGCTCACGCTGTTCAACGTGCTCGGCTTCTGGGCCGCCCACGACCAGCAGGTCGTGCCGCGCAGCACGGTCTTCCCACCGGACCAGAGTGACCAGCAGGTGCAGCAGCAGAACTCCGACGAGTTCGCGGCCTCCGAGGTCAACGCCGAGGTCGCCGCGCTGACGGACCTCAAGCTCCCCACTCGCGTGGTGGTGTCGGACCTGACCGACGGCTCGCCGGCGACGGGCAAGCTCGAGAAGGGCGACACCCTCCTGGCCGTCAACGACAAGCCGGTCTCCAGCCCGCAGGCCGTCTCCGACGCGCTGACGGCCACCAAGCCGGGCCAGCCCGTCACCGTCATCTACTCCCGTGGCGGCACGCAGGCCGACGCGACGGTGGTGCTCGGCTCGAGCCCGGACCGGCCGCAGGGCCTGCTGGGCGTCCGGCCCGGTATCGAGCCGAAGGACGGCGACATCACGATCAGCCTGGGCGACATCGGCGGCCCGTCCGCGGGCCTGATGTTCACCCTCGCCGTGATCGACAAGCTGACGCCGGGGGATCTGACCGGCGGCCGATTCGTCGCGGGCACCGGCACGATCGACGCGTCGGGCGACGTCGGGGCGATCGGCGGCATCCCGTTCAAGATGATGGCGGCCCGCGCGGCCGGGGCCACGACGTTCCTCGTGCCGGCCGACAACTGCACCGAGGCCGCCGCCAACGACCCGGACGGGCTGCAGCTCGTCCGCGTCGCGAAACTCGGCGACGCCCTCACCGCCCTCGATGCGCTGAGAGCGAACAGGCCCGTAACGGGTTGCTGACCCTCCGCCGGGCCTCCTGCGCTGGTCATCCGCCCGGAATATGCATAAAAGGGACATTCGGGGCCCGAACGGGAACTCCACACGCCGTCCGTAGAGTTGGTCGGGCAGAGCGCGCCGTCGGGGCCGGCTGCCAGGGGTTTGTCACGACAGCCACGGGCGGAGACCGACGGGGTGCCCGGCGTCCGAAACCCGAAACACTGGAGCGTGCCCTGTGGCCATGCGGCCCCCGGTGGGATCCCCGACGTTGACCCGCCGTACCCGGATCCTGCTGAGCGTGGCGGGGATCCTCGTGCTGCTGCTGCTCGGTGGATCCCGCCTGCTCAACCTCTACGTCGACTGGCTCTGGTTCGGTGAGGTCGATTTCCGCAGCGTGTTCAGCACGGTGCTGTTCACCCACATCCTGCTGTTCATCATCGGCGGGTTGCTGATCGGCGGCCTCGTCGCGCTGTCGCTGTGGATCGCCTACCGCTCCCGCCCGGTGTTCGTGCCGGTCACCGGCCCCGAGGACCCCATCGCGCGCTACCGCACGCTGATCATCCAGCGACTGCGGCTGTTCGCCATCGGCATCCCGGTGATCATCGGCGTGATCGCCGGCTTCGCCGCGCAGGGCGACTGGCAGATCGTCCAGATGTTCCTGAACTCCACGCCGTTCGGCGTGAGCGACCCGGTGTTCAACATCGACGTCGGCTTCTACGCGTTCCAGCTGCCCTTCTACCGGTACGTGCTGGACTGGCTGTTCGTCTCCGTGGCCATCAGCTTCGCCGCCGCGTTGATCACCCATTACATCTTCGGCGGCATCCGGCTGACGGGCCGCGCCGGCCAGGTCTCGGCCGCCGCCCGCGCCCAGCTCGCGATCCTCGCCGGCGTGTTCGTGCTCCTCAAGGCCGTCGCCTACTACTTCGACCGGTACGAGCTGCTGTTCTCCAACCGCAGCGACATCTTCACCGGCGCCACGTACACGGACCTCAACGCCGTGATGCCGGCCAAGCTGATCCTGCTTTTCATCTCCGTCATCTGCGCCGCGGCGTTCTTCGCGGCCGTGTTCCGCCGCAACCTGCAGCTCCCCGCCATCGCCACGGTGCTGCTGGTGCTCTCGAGCGTGCTCATCGGCGCGGCCTGGCCACAGGTGCTGCAGCAGTTCGTGGTGTCGCCCAACGCCAACGTCCGCGAGTCGGTGCCGATCCAGCGCAACATCGACGCCACGCGCCAGGCGTTCGGCATCGGGCCCGACAAGGTCACCGACGTGCCCTTCTCCGGCACGTCGCAGGTCTCGCCGGCCGCGGTGCGCAACGACACCGCGACGGTGCCCAACATCCGGCTGCTCGACCCGTCGAAGATCTCCGACACGTTCACCCAGCTCCAGCAGCGCCGCACGTTCTACGGCTTCGCACCGAACCTGGACATCGACCGGTACACGGTCAACGGCAAGACCCAGGACTACGTCGTCGCGGCACGCGAGCTGAACGCCGCCGGGCTCACCGGCAACCAGACGGACTGGATCAACCGGCACCTCGTCTACACGCACGGCAACGGGTTCGTCGTCGCCCCGGCCAACCAGGTCAACGCGGCGCTGGAGGACACGGGCGGGCAGGGCGGTCTGCCCAACTTCACGTCCATCGACACGTCCACCGACCAGTCGAAGATCCCGCCTTCGCTGCGGATCACGGAGCCGCGCGTCTACTACGGCGAGCTGCTCAACAGCGACGGCAACGGCTACTCGATCGTCGGGGCCGAGCCGGGTTCCACGCCGCGCGAGTACGACTCGGACACGCAGAACTACACCTACACGGGCAAGGGCGGCGTGTCGCTCGGCAGCTTTGTGAACCGGCTGGCGTTCTCGCTGTTCTACGGTGAGCGCAACATCCTGTTCAACAACTCCATCAACGCCGACTCGAAGATCATGTACGTGCGGGACCCCAAGGACCGCGTCGCGGCCGTCGCCCCGTGGCTGACCACCGATTCGGACCCGTACCCCGCCGTGGTCGACGGCCGGCTGACCTGGATCGTCGACGGCTACACGACGCTGCAGAACTACCCGTACGCCGAGTCGATGTCGCTGGGCAACGCAACCGCCGTCGCGAACCAGGGTCTCAACAGGCAGCCCGACCAGCAGATCAGCTACCTGCGCAACTCGGTGAAGGCCACGGTGGACGCCTACGACGGCACCGTGAAGCTCTACGCCTTCGACCAGTCCGACCCGGTCCTGCAGACGTGGATGAAGGCGTTCCCGGGCACCGTGCTGCCGTCGTCGGCGATCAGCCCCAGCCTCCGCTCGCACTTCCGGTACCCGGAGGACCAGTTCAAGGTCCAACGTGAGCTGCTGACGCGCTACCACGTCGACAACCCGAGCGACTTCTACGGCGGCGTGTCCTTCTGGGACGTGCCGTCCGATCCCACGGTCCAGGCGGGCACCACGGCCGACGCCGCCCAACCGCCGTACTACGTGCTCGCCGGGCAACCGGGGGCGCAGGGCCAGTCCACACCGTCGTTCCAGCTCACCAGCGCGCTGGTGTTCAAGAACAGACAGATCCTCTCGGCCTACGTCTCGGCCAGCTCCGATCCGGCCACGTACGGCAAGATCACCGTGCTCGAGCTACCACCGGACACACAGACGCTGGGCCCGCAACAGGTACAGACGCAGTTCGTCGGGTCACCCGCGGTCAGCCAGGAGATCAGTCTGCTGTCGAGAGGTGGGCAGAGTTCGATCCAGTACGGCAACCTGCTCACGTTGCCCGTAGCGGGCGGGTTGCTGTACGTCGAACCGGTCTACATCGAGAGAGCGAGCCAGGAGTCGTCCTACCCGCAGCTCGCGCGGGTGCTCGTGTACTACAACGGGCAGGTCGGCTACAAACCCACGATCTCCGAGGCGCTCGACGAGGTGTTCGGAGCCGGAGCCGGCGCGGGGGCCACGCAGGTCCCGGGCACATCGCCTACACCGGCGACGAGCGGTACGTCGCCTCCTCCGGCCAGCGGTGGCACCGCCAGCCCGGCCCTGACGGCCGCGACGGCGGCCATCCAGTCGGCGCTGGCGCAGCTGCAGGCGGCTCAGCAGTCCGGCAACTTCGCCGGGCAGGGGCAGGCGCTGGCGGCCCTCGACGCGGCGGTGAAGCAGTTCCAGGCCGCCAACGGGCAGTCCGGGGCCGCGCCCGCCACCGCTCCGGGCGGCTGATCGGCCCGCACCACGACGTCGCCCCCACGGACCACGGTCCGTGGGGGCGGCGTCGTTTCGGGTGCGGTTGCGGCTGTCACCAGGGGCAACGCGAAGAGGCACCCCCGCTGCGGGCATGTTTCCGGGCGGTGTACTGTCGTAGACACAAGAGAACAGCAGTACAGCGGTTCGAGAGAACCGCAGCGGCGCGGGGTGGAGCAGCTCGGTAGCTCGCTGGGCTCATAACCCAGAGGTCGTAGGTTCGAATCCTACCCCCGCTACTACGCAAGAGGGCCACTGACCAGCACGGTCAGTGGCCCTCTTGCTTTGTGTGCGTTCAGGTCAGGGGCGAATCGGTCCTGATGGTCACGGCTGTGGTCACGGAGGCCACCGCCGGCCCCAGGATCGCGGTCGCCGCGACCTGCGCAGCGTGCTCGTCCATCCCCGGGATCACGTGCATGTAGATGTCCTGCGTGAACGAAACCGACGAGTGCCCCAAGCGATCGCTGACGACCTTGACCGGCACGCCGGCCCGCAGCGCCGCCGTGGCGTAGCTGTGCCGGACGTCGTGCAGCCGGATCGGCCGCAGTCCGGCCTCCCAGTTCAGTCGGGCGAACCACTCGGTGATCGTGTCCGGGTGGATCGGTCGGCCGTCGGGAAGGCAGGACAGGTGCTGTCCGGCATGCCCGAACTCCTGTTTCAGCTCGTCCCACCGCACCAGGTACTCCCGCAGCGCCTCGACGGTCACGGGTCGAGCGCGAGCGTTCTCCGACTGTCGTCGGACTTGCCGTCGGAGTCCGTGGCGCGGCCGCCCGCGACGACCCGGCTGGTGCGAGCCATTACGCACCACCTGCCGGCGGCCGTTCTCGTCGCGCTCGCCGCCGTGGCGGGCGATGTAGTCGTCGACCTCGGCCTGCAGGGCTTCGGCGAGCATCTTGCGGGCGCCCTCGCGGACGAGGTCATCGATCAACGACACACCACGTGTCCCGGCGGGGGTCATCAGTGCCGGCAGCTCCACGAACTACGGTAAGCACGGGTCCTACCTTCCCGACCGGCGTTGGCGTGCCGATCTTGCTTGAGCACACCAAGATCACACGGAGGGTACGACCCCACCGACGTCATCCACATGTTTCAAGCATTGCTCCACCGCATCCAATGCCGATCGCTTCGGCCGGCAACCGTAGGAGTCGTCATGAAAGATCGACTCCGTGCGTGTTCCCAGCGTCATCGCTACCACCGTCTGCGTGATCCGATCGGATCCGCCGTCGCGGAGTGCCGCCTTCACCGGCCCGCTGTCTCGGACGGCCAGCAGCCGAACCTGCGTGTGTAGGCGGCGGAGAATCGGCCGGCGTGCAGGAAGCCCCAGCGAGCGGCGACGATGCTGACGGCGAGCGTGCCGGGCTCGGCTGCCAGGAGTTCGGCGTGGATACGATCCAGACGGATCTCTCGCAGGTACGCCATGGGGGGGATGCCGAATGAGCGGGCGAACCCCTCTTGCAGCGTCCGGGCGCTCACCGCGACGGCCGCTGCGAGCGCGGCGGTGGACCAGGGGTGTTCGGGGCGGTCCTGCATGAGATCTACGGCTCGGCGGACGGCACGGGGATGCAGGGCCACCGCGTGCGGGACCAGCGCATCGCTGTAGTTGTGCGAGTGCGTCAGGAGCAATCCGTCGACGATCAGGCTCTCCAGGTGAGCGGCCGCGAGCGGGAAGCGGACCAGGCCGTTCGGGCGTGTCGCCTCCCGCTCCAGCAGGTCGAGCGTGCTCAACCACGCCGCCCCCTGCTCGGTCATGAGATCCATGGCGACGGCGAACTCCAAGGGGCGCGTGAGCTGCCGCCCGAGGAGTCGCTCGAGGTCCCGCTCCATAGCATGGCGGGCGAGCATCAGGCAGAGTTGGGCGCTGCCGGCTCCCCACCGGATGTCGGCCTGCGCACCGGGCATGAACACCGCCGCGCGTTCGGGTGTCGAGACCACCGCGTCTCTGCCGCCGCACCGGGACTCGGTGGCGCCGCACAGCGGGATGTTGACGTGGTAGTGGCTGGTCTCCGTGGTCACCATGTGGATCTCAGGGCCGTACCGCAGGTAGCCGGCCGTCACCGTGTCCAGCTCCAGCGCGTTGAGCTGCATGTCCAGACCTGATGTGCGCTGAAGCATCCGGATGCGGTGCGGCAGGAAGACCCTGGTCACCGCGTCGAGCGCCTCGTCGACGTCGGCGGTTCGCGTGACCACTAGCCCGGGGAGACGTTCTCGCGGACCCGTCATGTGGGACCGACCACCTCGCAACCTCGCTGCACTCGGGCGCAAGTTATCAGGCTTTTGATCTTGGCCGAGCAACGTGGTCCGGCGCGCCAGCATGAGGGCGCCCCGTGACTCCTTGACCTCGCTGTGTTCTGGAGCAGCGGGAGACACGCGCGCCTGCGGGTTCAAAGATCGGACGATCACCGGCGCCGCGTACGGTTGCACGGCCCCGACGAACACCGAATGCCTGGCGAAAACCCGACGGTGCCCGCCCAAGATCGAAAAGCCGGTTATCGCCCCGCCCACGATCCATCGCGGAAAACGGAAGTACCTCGCGTCTGCGGATAGCGACCGAGATCGGGCAATAATCTGCTCCCCGCCCGGTCGGCGACATTCGTCGCGCTGCGATGACGGCCCCGCGACCCCCGCGCCTAGCTGGGCGGAGGCCTGGCCCAGCGACAATAACCACGCCCGTGCACCTGGCATCGCGTTCCCTATGCGCCTAACGCGGGCCACTATCCCATTCGCGCGAGCCTGTAACGCCGTGCGGCGTATTGAGATAGACCAAATAGAGTCACGCGCTGCGTGGCTCGAAGATTCCCGAAGGGGAACAGTTAGGAAACCTGATGCGCAAGACAATTCTGGTGACGGCTGCCGTCGCCACCCTGAGCCTCGGCCTCGCCGCTCCGGCGTTCGCCGACACCACCGGCGGGACCGGTGCCAGCTTCGCCCTCACCGGCGGTCCCCTGTCGATCACCGTCCCGACGACTGTGGCGCCCCTCGGCACCCAGGCGACCGGTGCGACGCCGACGATCAGCGGTCCGCTCGGCCCTGTGACGGTGACCGACGCCCGCGGCCTGCTGGCCGCCGTTTGGACGGCATCGGCCACCTCCACAGCGTTCACCACCGGCGCTGAAGGGCCCGCCGAGACCATCGCGAACACCGCGGTGACCTACACCCCGGGCGCGACGACGGCCCCGACGGGCGGCACGTTCACGGCCGGGCCGGGGGTCGCGATGGGAGCTTCGCAGACCGCGTACTCGGAGGCCGGCGACGGCAACAACTCGGCCAGCTGGAACCCGACCATCAGCGTGGCGGTGCCCACCCAGGCCGTCGTCGGTACCTACAACGCCACGATCACGCACTCGGTCGCCTAGGAACGGCGGACACCGTGCGTCGTCTGTTCCTCGCACTGGCGCTGGTGGTCGGGGCCCTGGTCCCGGCCACCAGCGCCGCCGCCACCACGCCCGCACCACCACCCCCGGCCGCAGCGGCGCCGAACAGTCTCGGCATCCGGCTCCTCGACGCGCCGACCTCAGCAGCCGAGGATCCGCGGGCCCGTGCCTACATCGTCGACCACCTGGCGCCCGGTACGGTGATCCACCGCCGGGTCGAGGTGAGCAACACGACCGCGGCCGTCGCACCCGTCGCGCTCTACCCCGCCGCCGCGGAGATCCGCGACGGGGTGTTCACCCTCGATGCGGGGCGCCCCGCCAACGAGCTGTCCAGCTGGACGACGGTCGATCCCGCCTCGCTGTCCCTGGCCCCCGGCGCCCGCGCCACGGTGGTGCTGACGATCAGCGTGCCGGCTGACGCATCACCCGGGGAGCGCTACGCCGTGCTCTGGGCGGAGCAGGCCACGCCGGCACCGCCGGGAGGCGGCGTCACCCTGGTCAACAGGGTGGGCATCCGCAGCTACCTCTCAGTCGGCCCGGGAGGCCCGCCGCCCTCCAGCTTCACCGTTGACCCCCTCACCGCGGCGCGGGCGCCCGACGGCCACCCCATGGTGACCGCTCAGGTGCACAACACCGGCGGTCGGGCGCTGGACATGTCCGGGACGCTGTCGCTGTCGGGCGGGCCGGGGGCGCTGAGCGCGGGTCCCTTTCCCACGCAGCTCGGCGTCACGCTGGCACCGGGTCAGTCCACGGCGGTGACGATCTCGCTGGACCAGCAACTCCCGGACGGGCCGTGGAACGCCAACCTCACCCTGAAGAGCGGGCTGCTCGAGCAGAACTCCCAGGCCCGCATCCAGTTCCCAGCCGATCCCGGCGCCGCCGCCCCGGTCGCCCCGCAGAAGACGATCGCCGACCACCTCGGGCTCCTCATCGGCGCCCTGGCGCTGCTGGCCGCCCTGGTGATCGCAGCCGTCGTGGTCATCGTTCGACGCCGCCGCGCGCGCCACCAGGCCGCCCAGCACGTCGCCTGACCTTGGTGAGGCCCCGCACGACTCGGGTCACGGGGCCCACCAAGCGACCACACGTCCCACGCGGGCAGTGCCGGCATCACACCAGGTTTCCAGCCATCGCGACGATGGCCTCAGCAGCACGACGAGGAAGGATCATGATGAACCGTCGGACACCGATCGGCGCGGCGTGGGCACTGCGGTCAGCGGTGCTGCTCGTCGCGGTGCTGACCTCGGTCGGGCTACCGGGCACCGCCGAGGCCACCCCCATCTACAGCACCACCGCAGCGCCGCCCTCCGCCGAGACCGACGGGGCCGGCCCGCACCTCGCCGTCCGGCCCGCCGCGCAGACCGTGCGGGAGGGCCAGACCGCGACCTTCACCGCATCGTTCACGCGGCCGTCCACGACGGAGTCCCCGGTCACGATCCGCTGGCAGACCGCGCCGGCGCCGACCGGGCCATGGACCGACCTCACGGGACAGAGCGGCGCCGTCCTGGCGTCCACGGCCACCCGCAGCATGGACGGCGACCTGTTCCAGGCCGTGGTGTCGACCGCCCAGGAATCCTCGAGTTCGCCCCCGGTGATTCTTCACGTGCAACCGGTGCCGGCCCCGCCCGCCACAACCACCCCCTCCAGCCAACCACCGAGCTGCCCGTGGCCTCCCCCGATGCCCCCCATCGGACCTGGCGCACCGTGTCCCGGCCCCACACCCCCATCATTGACACCGTCGGCAATCCCGACGACTCCCTCAGTTCCCGCCGCCTCGACGACGCCCGCCGCAACTGCTGCGACACCGGACAGCGGAGCAGTGACTCCCCCGACCGGGGCGCACTACGGGACCGTCGCACTGCCCGTCCTCCAACTTGGCCAGGAACAAAGTGCTACCGGACACAACTTCATGCCCGGAACGCTCGTGAAAGTCACCCTGGAGCCCGACGGCATCGATCTCGGGACCTACACCGTCGGCCCTGACGGGACCGTCACCACACGCTTCGCCACAACAAACCTGACGGCCGGAACCCACACCGTGCGATGGACACCTGCCTGATTCCTTACGACGATCATCATCCGACTTCGCCAGCCCGGAATCCGTCTCTCGAGGGTCTCCGTGCGTGCCCGGTAACGGCGATCGCCGCCCTGCGCGGATCGGCCGCGGTGAGCGCGCGGGCGGGTTCAGCGGCGGGCGTGGCACGGTGATCGGCGTAGGCATCTCGCACACGACCACCTGCGACCCTGCCAGCCGGGCTCGGGTCGCGGTCCTCGCTCATGGCCCCAGCCACTTTCGTTTGGGCCGGTCGACCCGACAGGTCCGTTGACATTCGATCTGGACTCCACGATCTGCCCGGTCTACGGCCGGACCAAGCAGGGCGCCGGGTTCGGTTATACCAAGGTCCGCGGCTATCACCCGCAGCTCGCGACGCTGGCCGAGACCGGGCAGGTGATCTTCTCCCGGCTCCGCGGCGGGCCGGCCGGCGCCGCGCGCGGCGCGAAGAGCTTCCTCACCGAGACGATCAGCCGACTCCGCCACGCCGGCGCCACCGGCCAGCTCACCGTGCGGGCGGACTCGGCGTTCTACTCCCGCGCCGTGCTGTCGACCGCCCGCACGTTCGGAGTGCGGTTCTCGGTCACCGTCGGGCAGGACAAGAAGATTCGGGCTGCGCTCGCCTCGATCCCCGAGTCGGCATGGGTGCCGATTCCGTACTGGCTCTCCACCCCGGAGGTGTCCGGTGCCGATGTCGCCGAGACGAGCTACACCTGCTTCGCGCACACCCGGGAGGCGATCGAGGTGCGGTTGGTCGTGCGGCGGGTGCGCCCGACGCCGGGCTCGCAGTTGGCGTTGTTCACCGAGTGGGACTACCACGCGATGGTCACCGATCGCGTCGGTGACCTGCACGAAGTCGAGGCCGATCACCGTCGTCACGCTGTGGTCGAGCAGTCGATCGCCGAGCTCAAGTCCGCCGGGCTGGCGCACCTGCCGTCGGGACGGTTCATGGCCAACGCCGCGTGGCTGGCACTGGCGGTGACCGCGCACAACCTGGGCCGCGCCGTCGGCGTCCTGGCCGGCATGAGCCGCGCCACGCCCCGGTACCGCCCGGCCGGTACTTCTGGGGTCGCGGCGGCGGTCGGGGGCCGCAGGGCGACCGCCGGCCAGCCCGCTCGGCGGCCACCCGGAACGGCTCCCGTTCGAACTCGTACCGCAGCACGTTGGCGCAGTAGGGCTCCGTCCGGATCGGCCGCGTTGTAGCCGTCCCACTGCCCGGTCAGGAACAGGAACGCCAGCACCGCCTCCGGATCGGACGGGAGGTGCCCGGCCTCGACGACGGCGTGCAGCGCTGCTGCGTCGCCGTGCGTGGCCGCGTAGCAGAGGTGGTCCCGGGCGGCGCCCGGTCCGATGTCGTGCAGCGCTCGCCGGGCGACGTCCCGGGCGACGGCCGGGGCGATCTCGGCGTCGTTCACGCACTGGGCGAACGCTCGGACTTGTGATTGCCCTCTCCTACACGCGCTGGGGTGGGGTGTGGTGCATCGCGTCGGCCTGCCGCCACTGCGCGCCCGACACCTGCCGGCTGCCCAGGTCGACCATCGCGGCGTTCAGGTCGGAGCGGGTCAGGACACCGGACGGCGCGGCCAGCTCGAGCACCCGGTGCGGGTCGCGGGCCGACACCCGGCAGGCGAGGTGGACGTCGAACGGCCGGAACGCCGCGGGCACAATCGACGAACCAGTCGCCCGGGTGAAGTCGCGAGTCTTGGTCTAGTACTGCAACGGCACTCGGTCAGGGTGGTGGTCGGTGGCCGCGTCGGCGGTAGTGGCAGGTGCGGGCCTGGTGTTGGCGTTCACGGCGCCAGCTCGACCAGGGCATGACGTGGTCGATGCAGGTCAGCGGGGACAGCGCGAGAGCGGCTAGGAGTCGGCGGATCTCGATGGCCGACAGCGGGATCA
>NZ_JAOPWR010000180.1 GCF_025965585.1 Pseudonocardia sp. | reverse complement strand
TCGACTTCGCCGCTATTCAACGAACGCCCGAGTTCCGAGCGCTTCGCCGTAAGCAGCGCAACTTCGTGTTCCCGATGAGTCTGCTTTTCATGCTCTGGTTCATGGCCTATGTCTTACTGTCTGCCTATGCTCGCCAATTCATGGCGATCAAAGTGCTCGGGTTGATCAACGTCGGGATCGTGATGGGCCTGGCGCAGTTCCTCACCACCGTCGTGATCATGGCTCTGTACTGTTCGTACGCGGACAAGACATTGGGCGCGGCCGTCGAGGACGTCCACCTTCGCGCCGGGAACGAGTCGTGACCGCGCAGTTGGTGGCGGGAACGACCCTGGCCGCGACCGGCATGGACACCAAACCGATGTTCAGCCTGGCACTCTTCATCGGGTTCGTGGCGATCACCCTCTATGTGGTGCGTCGGGTCAGCGGCGGGAATTCCACGACCAGCAACTACTACACCGCCGGTGGCGGATTCACCGGCGCGCAGAACGGTATCGCGCTGTCCGGTGACTTCCTGTCGGCCGCATCGTTCCTCGGTATCGCCGGGGGCATCGCGGTACACGGCTACGACGGGTTCGTCTACTCGGTGGGCTGGGTGGTGGCCTGGCTCGTCGGACTGCTGCTCATCGCCGAGATGCTGCGCAACACCGGCCGGTTCACGATGGGTGATGTGGTGGCCTACCGGTTGCGCCAGCGGCCGGTCCGGATCGCGGCGGCCACCTCGACGCTGATGATCTCGTTCCTCTACCTGCTGGCCCAGGTGGCCGGCGCCGGGGGCCTGGTCTCGCTGCTGCTCAACATCAGCAGCCGTCTCGGGCAGTCCATCGCCATCGCGGTGGTCGGCATCGTCATGATCGTTTATGTGCTGGTCGGCGGGATGAAGGGAACCACCTGGGTCCAGATCATCAAAGCCACGCTGTTGTTGCTCTGCATGGTACTGATCACGGTCTACCTGCTGGGCGCGTTCGACTTCAACTTCTCCACGATCTTGGCGAAGGCCTCGACGGGCAGCCCGATGGGAAGCGCCATCCTGGATCCCGGCGCGCTGTACGGCGCCAACGAACTCGATTTCGTGTCACTCGCGCTGGCTCTGGTGCTCGGCATCTGCAGTCTTCCGCACGTGCTGATGCGCTTCTACACCGTGCCGAACTCGAGAGAGGTCCGCCGATCGTTCCGATGGGCGATCTGGGCAATGGTGGTGTTCTATTTCTGCACGCTTATCGTCGGCTACGGGGCGACCGCGCTCGTCGGCGCGGACACGATCGTGCACGCGCCGGGTGGGGAGAACTCCGCGGCGCCACTGCTCGCCTACGCCATCGGCGGGCCGATGCTGTTGGGGCTGGTCTCGGCGGTGGCCTTCGCCACCATCCTGGCCGTGGTCGCCGGACTGACCCTGACCGCGTCGGTGTCCTTCGCCCACGACATCTACGCCAGCATCATCAAACGCGGCCAGGCCGAGGCGGGCCGTGAGATCCAGGTCGCCCGTCTCACCGCGTTGATCATGGGCGTCCTGGCCATCCTGGGCGGCATTCTGGTCAACGGGCGCAACGTCGCGTTCCTGGTGGCGCTGGCGCTGGCGCTGGCAGCCTCGGCGAACCTGTCCGCGCTGCTGTACTCGCTGTTCTGGAAGCGGTTCAACACCGCCGGGGCGCTGGCCAGCATCTACGGTGGCCTCGGCTCGTGCGTCCTGCTGATCGCCCTGTCGCCGGTGGTGTCCGGCGCGAAGGACTCGATCGTGAAGAGCGTCGACTTCCACGTCTTCCCGCTCAACAACCCGGGGATCGTGTCGATCCCGTTCTCGTTCCTGTGCGGGTGGGCGGCCACCCTGATCAGCGGCCGCGCGGAAGACCCGGCGAAACAGGCCGAGATGGAGGTCAGGTCGCTCACCGCGATCGAAGCCGATTGACCGTCCTGACATCTCACTCACCCATGAGCCCGTGCCGTGCTAGGCGCGGTCCACTCGAGCGGCGTCTGCCGAAAGGGGTAAATTCGTTGCCAACAGGTGGTTTTCTGGACCGGTCACGCATCGTCGCGTCGCGGGGGTGGAGCCGGTGGCTGGTGCCTCCGGCCGCGCTGTCGATCCACCTGGCCATCGGCCAGGTCTACGCATGGAGCGTGTTCAAAGACCCGCTGGGTGCCACCGTGCTCAAGGGCAACAGCTTCGCCGGCACCCTGTCCGGCCTGCCGTTCACGCTGGGCATCGTGATGCTCGGCGTCTCCGCCGCGTTGTTCGGGACGAAGGTCGATCACAAGGGCCCGCGCTGGGCGATGTTGGTGGCCACGGTGTTCTTCGCCGCAGGCTTCCTGATCTCCGCCGCGGGGATGGCGCTGGGTCAGTTCTGGCTGGTGATCGTGGGTTACGGGTTCGTGGGCGGGATCGGGCTGGGCATCGGCTACATCTCCCCGGTCTCCACGCTGATCAAGTGGTTCCCGGACCGGCCCGGCATGGCCACCGGTATCGCCATCATGGGCTTCGGCGGCGGTGCGCTGATCGCCTCGCCGTGGTCCAGCGCGATGCTGACCGCGTTCGGCGGCAGTGGCGCGGGCGCGCGGTCGGGCGGTATCGCCGACACGTTCCTGGTCATGGGCATCGCCTACGCGATCTTCATGTCGCTGGGCTGGTTACTGATCCGGGTCCCGGCCGACGACTGGAGCCCGGCCGGATGGGATCCGGCGTCGGCGCGGGAGCGGTCGCTGGTGTCCACCGCGAACGTGTCGGCGGCCAACGCGATCAAGACCCCGCAGTTCTGGCTGCTGTGGGTGGTGCTGTGCTTCAACGTCACCGCCGGCATCGGGATCCTGGAGCGGGCCGCCCCGATCTACCAGGACTTCTTCCGCGGCGAGGCGCCAGCCAAGACGCTGGTCACGATCGCCGCCGGGTTCGTGGCCATCCTGTCGCTGGCCAACATGCTGGGCCGGTTCGTCTGGTCCTCGCTGTCGGACGCGATCGGCCGCAAGAACATCTACCGGATATACCTGGGGGTCGGCGCGATCCTCTACCTGGTGCTCGAACTGCTCGGCAGCGCGAACAAGGCGGTGTTCCTGGTCTGCGCTCTGCTCATCCTGTCCTTCTACGGCGCCGGGTTCGCCACCGCCCCGGCCTACCTGCGGGACCTGTTCGGCACGTTCGAAGTCGGCGCCATCCACGGCCGGCTGCTCACCGCCTGGTCGGTAGCCGGCGCGCTGGGCCCGTTCATCGTCGACTACCTCGCCGACCGGCAGACGGCCGCCGGCCTGTCCGGCCCCGCGCTGTACACGCTGTCGTTCCGGATCATGATCGGGCTGCTGGTCATCGGCTTCATCGCCAACGAGCTGATCAAGCCGGTGCACGCCAGGTTCCATCAAGCCACCGACCAACTCACCAGTCGAGAGACCATCTGACATGAGCGACCAACAACAAACCACATCATCAGCCCTGCTCCCGCTGAGCGTGCTGGCCTGGCTGTGGATCCTGGTCCCGTTCGGCTACGGCCTCTGGGAGCTTCTGACCAAGGTCGGCCCCCTCTTCGCCCGCTGACGTCACAGGCCCGGTGGTGAGAAGCGGGACGCACCGATCAACCCCAGCCGGATCGCTGCCGTTCCGCTGCAGATCGGCGCGCCGACCCGCAGCCGGCGCAGAACGCACACCTGCCGGGCGCGGGTATCCGGGGCGCATGGCCCGGCTGGGGCTACGCGTCAGCCAGGTTCCTCCGGCCGCGGCTGGAGGAACCTGGACCGGCGCAACGCGATCGTGCGGGTGAGGGCACGCGAGACCTGTCCCAGCACGCCACGGCCGCTACCTGGCGGCGCGTGCCTGGCTGCCGCGTTCCGCCCACTCGTCGACCAGGGGAACCCGGTCCCGGGCGGCCGGCACCCGCTGCAGATGCTGTTGCCCGCGGTGGTCGGCGCCGGCTCGCACGTTGATCGTCGGCCCCGGGAACAGCGTCGCCGGTTTCCGCACCGCGACGAACCCGACGCCCAGGGCCACCGCGACCGCCTCCCGGGCCTGCGCACGCTCGACCTGGAGAACACGGTGTTCTGAGCAGGCGATGATCAGAGCACGCTGCGCCCACTGTCCGGAACTCGGACACCTGCGCATCCGCATCGCTCCTACCGTCGGATCATGGGACACGGTGAGGGCGACGCGGCCGGTACAGACCGGTCAGGGGCCGGGGTGGAGGCCGCGCTCGCGGAGCTGCGGCGCGGGCGGATGGTGCTGGTCGTCGACGACGAGGACCGGGAGAACGAGGGTGACCTCATCATGGCCGCCGAGCTGGCCACGCCCGCGGCGATGGCCTTCATGATCCGGTACACCAGCGGGTTGCTGTGCGTGGGGTTCACCGAGGAGCGCGCCCGTCAGCTCCGGCTGCCACTGATGGTGACCGACAGCGACGACCCGCGAGGCACCGCGTTCACCGTGTCGGTCGACCTCAAGGTGGGCACCACAACAGGGGTTTCGGCCGGGGACCGGGCACTGGCCGTGCGCGCGCTGGTGGCCGACGGCACCCGGCCCGAGGACTTGTCCAGGCCGGGTCACGTCTTCCCGCTGATCGCCCGGGAAGGCGGTGTGCTGCGCCGGGCCGGGCACACCGAGAGCGCCGTGGACCTGTGCCGGCTGGCCGGGTTGCGGCCTGCAGGTGTGCTCTCGGAGGTCACGAACGACGACGGCACCATGGCGCGGCGTCCCCAGCTCGCGCGGTTCGCCGCCGAGCACGGCCTGGTCACGATCGCGGTCGCCGACATCGTCCGCTACCGGCGCCGGACCGAGACGCTGGTCCGGCGCGAGGCCGCGGGCCGGGTGCCCAGCGAGCACGGCGAGTTCACCGCGATCACCTTCCGTGCGCTCGTGGACGACTGCGAACACGTCGCGCTCGTGCTCGGCGAGGTCAACCAGACCGGCGCCGAACCGGGCAGCGCCGGCTCCGCGCCGGTCCTGGTCCGGGTGCACTCCGAGTGCCTCACCGGTGACGTCTTCGGCTCCCGGCGCTGCGACTGCGGCGAGCAACTGGAAAGGGCCATGGTCAGGATCGGCGAGGCCGGCAGGGGAGTGGTCGTGTACCTGCGCGGGCACGAGGGCCGCGGCATCGGGTTGAGCCACAAGCTGCGCGCCTACAACCTGCAGGACGCCGGCCTGGACACCGTCGATGCGAACCTCGTCCAGGGCTTGCCCGTCGACAGCCGGGAGTACGGCATCGGCGCGCAGATCCTGCGCGATCTGGGCGTCCGGGAGATCCGGTTGATGACCAACAACCCGGCCAAGTACCGCGGCCTGGTCGGGCACGGAATACACATCGCCGCCCGCGAACCCATCGACATCGCTCCCAACCCGGACAACATCTCCTACCTCACCACCAAGCGCACGCGGATGGACCATCAGCTCGGAGCGGGCGAGGCTGCCCCGGCCACCGGGAGCGAGGTCTCGTGACCGATCTCGCGGGGCCCGGACCGCGTCCCGCCGAGGACCAGGCGCAGCTGTTCCGGGACGCGATGGCGTCGTTCCCCAGCGGGGTCACCATCGTCACGACCGTCGACGACGCGGGCCGATGGTGGGGCTTCACCGCGACCTCCTTCTGCTCGGTGTCGATGTATCCACCGCTCGTGCTGGTCTGCCTGGCTACGGGGGCCGAATGCCATCCGGTGTTCGCCGCGGCGCAGCGCTGGATCGTGCACGTCATCCACCCCGAGCACGCCGACCTCGCGATCCGATTCGCGACGCGCGGCGCCGACAAGTTCAACGACGCGGGCTTCATCGCCGACGAGCGCGGCCTGCCCGTGCTGCCTCGGGCGTGCGTCACCCTGGACTGCACCGTGCACGGCCGTCACCCCGGCGGCGACCACACCATCCTGCTCGGGCGGGTCGAGAACACCCGGCTCGGCGAGGACCTGCCCGCCGTCTACTTCCGCCGCGGGTTCCACCTGCTCAGCCGGCCGACGTAGCCGGCGCTGACCATCTCGGCCGACCGTAGGTCGACCTGCCCTGCGTCGGGATCGCGGAGACGGACGACGAACTGCTCGCAGACGTGCTGATGCATCCCTGAGTCGCCGCCCCGCCGGGAGTCGGGTCGTGCGGGTAGCCGAAGAGAACGAAGATCCAGGTCTTGACCAGGCGTGTCCTCGTGAGCGTTCGGAGTCGACCGTCCAGCTGCGGACTCGAGGCGGGGACCGTCGATCAGGCGTGGACGGCGGCCGCGAAGGCCTCGAGCTCATGCGGGATGTCCGGCCCCGCCGGCTGGTAGGCGATCTCGGTGCTTCCGCCCGCCTCCAGCTTGGCGAGCTTGTCCCGCCACTCGGACCGCGACAGCGCCAACCCGCCCTTGACCAGCAGGTCACCGGTGACGAACGGCCTGTCGCGTTCGTTCACTGCGACCAGGTGCCGGTCGTGCAGGGCGAGATGGCGCTTCTCGGCAGGCACGTCGTCGTAGGCGGCGGCCCACTCGCGGCCCCGCTCCGGCATCAGCTCGTCGATCACGCCGTGCTCGACCGCCCAGTGCAGTACGACGCTCAGGCCGTGGCCGGCGGCGTCGACCACCCGCTGCGACCCGGGGTCCTCGCCCTCGTCCAGCACCGTCCCGAAATCCAGGATGATGCTCGAGGCGAAGTCCGGGTTCGGCACCAGGATGGTGAGCACCTCGGCGCCGAGCTCGCGGGTGACTCCATAGCCCTTCGGCCCATTGGCGGCGATCACCCAGGAGACCTCGATCGGCCGGGCCGGGGCGTACCGGTCGTCCGAGGCCAGCATCGTCATGATGCCGCCATCCCACTCCACCTCCTCACCGCGCAGCAGAGCCTGCACGACGAGCACGTACTCCTTGACCTTCGCCCAGGGGATGGGTCGCTTACCCATGGAGAGCCGCCCGGTGAACCCGGAACCGACGCCGACCATCGTCCGCTCCGGACCGGCCACCGAGGCCAGCGTTCCGATCGCCGAGGCCGTCACCATCGGGTGCCGCAGGCTCGGGATCAGTACGCCGGGCCCGAGGACGATCCGCTCCGTGCGATCCGCGGCCCGACAGAGCTGGACCCAGACATCCGGATAGAGCGCAGGTGAGTCGTAGAAGAATGCCCGCTCGTAGCCCAACGTTTCCGCGATTCGGGCGTGCTCGTGGCTGTCCAGTGACGTGGCGAACGCGCATGAGATCTTCACGCAGAGCCTCCAGATCGGCATCGCGGGTCATTCGGAGGACCAGGTCCGGCGCGCACGGAATTGCACAGGGCCACGTGCCGCACGACGAGCTCCGGTCCTTCGTGACGCTAACTCAGGACAACCTGCACGGGTGTCCGATCGCCGGACATCGGCGATCGGACATGCACCACGACGAACTCGCCGTCCCCGGTCACCGGGGGATCTCCGTCGTGGTCGCCACCACGTACGCCGTGGCCGTCACGGGGTGAACCGGTACTGGGCGCTGGCGTTGTCGAACATGATCCGCTGGTGCAGGTCGACCGGCATCCGGGTCTGGAACGCGCGCTTCGGGTTGTCGAAGTCCCAGTGCGGATAGTCGGTGGAGAACATCAGGACGTCCTGGCCGATGTCGCGGATCAGCGGGACGAGGTCGCCGGGACGCTCGGGCTCCTCCATCGGCTGGGTGGTGATCCGGATCCGATGGCGCAGGTAGTGCGAGGGCGGGTGTTCGAGGTCGGGCACCTCGTCGCGCAGCCGGTGGTGCAGCGCGTCGAGCCGGTGGCCCAGCGCCGGCACCCAGGCGAAGCCGCCCTCCATGAGTACGACGCTCAGGTCGGGGAACCGGTCGAAGACCCCCTCCATGATCAGGCTGATCACCTGGGCCTGGAAGGCGACGGCCAGCGACGTGTGGTCCTCGATGTAGTAGGACGGCCAGCCCGCGGCGGTGATGGGGCCGGGGGTGGTCGACGCCGCGTGGATCCCCACCGGCAGGCCGGCCCGCGTGGCCGCCTCGTAGATCGGCCAGTAGTGCCTCTTGCCCAGCGGCTGCTGGGTACGCGGGAACAGCAGCACCTGAACGAACCCACGATGTGCGGCAGCCCGGTCGATCTCCGCGGCGGCCAGCCCTGGCGACTCGAACGGCACCGTGATCGAGGCCCGCAGGCGGGGGTCCCGCTCCAGCCAGTGCTCGGCCTGCCAGTCGTTCACCGCCGCGGCCAGCGCCGCCCCGTAGGCGTCGTAGCGCTGTTCGGACGCCCGGTAGAGGCAGTTCAGCACCGCGTAGTCCACGCCGTAGGCGTCCAGCAGCTGTGCGCGCATGAAGTCCAGATCCGAGCCGGGCAACCCGCCCGACGGTGGCCAGGCATCGTGCCGGCTGGCGAACCGCGCGGCCTTGGGATAGGCGTAGCCCTTGGCGAACGGCGAGAACGTCCGCGAGCCAACCAGCTCGAGGTGCCGGCGCCAGCGGGCCGGCAGGTAGGGGAGCAGCGCGGCGTCCGAGGACACCGCATTGTGCACGTCGCAGTCGATCAGCCCGTTGGTGCGCACGTGGTCGCCTCCTCGGGCAGCCCGTAGAGCCGGGCCGCGTTGCCGTGCAACACCTGCGCCCGCTCGGCGGAGGACAGGTGCCCCAGCAGCGTGCTCGCCCCGGCACCGTGGTGCCAGTGCGGGTAGTCACTCGCGTGCAGGAGCATCCCGGTCGATCCGATCTGCGTCAGGAACCGGTCGGTCCACTCCGGCGTCTGGTCGGGCGGGCCGTCGAACGGGGCCACGGTGAACAGCACGTGCTCCCGGATGAGGCGGGAAGGCGCCCGGTCCACCCACGGCACCTCCCGGCGCAGCGCCTTCCAGTTCTTGTCGAAACGCCACATCAGCGAGGGCAGCCAGGTGACCCCGCTCTCCAGCAGCACCACCCGCAGCCCGGGGTGCGCCGCGAGGACTCCCTCGCACACCAGGCTCGTCAGCTGCGACTGCAGGGACAGCGCCGCGCCCGCGTAGTCCTCGATGTAGTGCGAGGACCAGCCGACCGGCGAGAGCGCGTTGGCCCCGGCGACACCGGGGTGGATCGCGACCGCCATCCCCGCCGCCTCGGCGGCGGCGTAGATCGGCCAGTGCGCCCGCTGACCGAGCGGCACCTGGGTCGAGGCGAGCAGCAGGACCTGGACGAAACCCGGGGTGTCCCCCCTCCGGGCGACCTCCTCAGCGGCGGCCCGCGGATCCTGCGGCGAGACCACGACGGAGGCCCGGAAGCGCGGGTCGGCGGCCAGCCAGGTCGCGGCCTGCCAGTCGTTGAGGGCGGCGGCCAGCGCCGTCGACCAGTCGGCGTTGTGCAGGGCCTGCACCGCGTAGAGGCAGTTGAGGATCGCGTGCCCTGCGCCCGGGCCGTCGAGGACGTGGGCGCGCACCATGTCCGGGTCGGACCCCGGCGGGCCGTCGCCGACCCGCGCCTCGGGCCGGGCCGACAGCGGCATCCCCGCCGGGTAGAAGGCGGGATCGAAACCGTCGACGCCGCTCTCCACGCAGTAGTCCACCCAGCGGTCGGAGAGGAAGGGGAACAGCGCCGAGAGGTCGGGGACCGCGTTGTGCACGTCGCAGTCCACGAATCCGGTCATGGTGCACCTCCGTCGGGACACCAGGCCGCGGACGCCTTCGCTCGCCTGCGGAACGACCACATCTGCGGGCCACGCTCGATCTCGAGCCCCACGTCCCACGACGTCGCGGGCGGGCCGGCCTCGCGACGGAAGGTGGCGGCCATCCGCCGGGCCAGCGCAGGGTCCTTGCCCAGCCGGGCGGCCACCTGCAATGCCGTCGCCTCGGCATCGGCGTCGTCGACCGCCTGCCACGCGAGCCCGAGGGCGGCCGCCCGCTCACCGTCGATCTCGTGGCCGAACAGCCCGACCGCCGCGGCCGCGTCCCGCCCCGCCGCCCGGCTGAGCAGCGTGAAGTGCCCGCCGCCGGGGTGCACCCCGATGCGCAGGAAGCCCGAGATCAGTCGCGCATCGCGGGCGACGATGCGCAGGTCGGTGGCCAGGGCGAGGTTGAGCCCCGCCCCGACTGCGGCCCCGCGCACCGCGGCGATCGTCGCCGTCCGGCACCGGCCGACGCGCAGGAACGAGCCGTAGAGGGCGTCGATGTCGCGCTGTGCGTCGTCGTCCAGCGGGTCCTGGGCGGCCTCGCCCAGTACCCCGAGGTGCGCGCCGGCGCAGAACGACCCACCGGAACCGCGCACCACGACCGCACCGACGTCGTCACGGGCGTCGACCTCGTCGAATGCGGCCTCCAGCTCGCCGGCCATCCGCACGGTCAGCGCGTTGCGGCGCTCCGGTGCGGCAAGGGTGACGACGGCGATCCCGTCGCTGATCTCCCAGCGGACCTCGCTCATGACCGGTTCCCCTCCTCGGCGACGACGCCCGCCTCGGCGAGCGCGGAGACCTCCTCCGGGCCGTACCCGAGCTCGGCCAGCACCTCGCTGCCGTGCTCGCCCAGCCGCGGCGCCGGACGCGGCCGGGCCGGATACGACCCGGCGAACGAGATCGGGAACCGGGCCAGCCGCAGCGGGCCCTCGGTGGGATGCTCGACCTGCTCGAAGAGGCCGGCCGCAGCCAGGTGTTCGTCGGTGAACAGGTCGGGCACCGAAAGCACCGGCGCCGCGGGGATCTCCGCCCCGCTCAGCGCTGCGAGCCACTCGGCACTCGGCCGAGCCAGCAGCTCCTTCTCGACGAGCTGGTAGAGCTCGTCGATGTTCCGGGTCCGCTCGGTGATCGTGCGGTAGCGCGGTTCGGTCGCCAGGTCGGGCCGTCCGATCAACGCGAAGAACGTGCGCCACTGCGTGTCGGTGTAGACCATGACGCTCAGGTAGCCGTCGGCGGTGCGGTACGGCTTGCGGTACGGCGAGGCCGTCCGGGCGTACCCGGCCGCGCCGCGGGGCGGATCGAAGACGTAGCCGCCCTGCTGGTCCAGCAGTGTGAAGGTGACCATGGACTCGAGCATCGGGACCTCGATCTCCTGGCCACGGCCGGTGCGTTCCCTGGCGAAGAGCGCCGCGCTGATCGCGCTGACCGCGAGCAGCCCCACCGCCTTGTCGGCCACCGGCGTGCGCACGTACGCCGGCTCGTCCGCCGTGCCCTGCACAGCGGCCAGCCCACAGCTCGCCTGGATCACGTCGTCGTAGGCGGCCCGGTCGCGGTACGGGCCCTCCTTGCCGTAGCCGCGCAGTGCGCAGTAGACCGCCGCGGGGTTCACCGCGGCGATCTCGTCGTAGCCGATGCCCAGCCGGCGCGCTGCCTCCGGGCGCACGTTGTGCACGAAGACGTCGGCGGCGGCCACGAGGCGCAACAGCACCTCCCGGCCGGCCGGCACCTTCAGGTCCAGGGCGACACTGCGCTTGCCCTGGTTCGCGTTGAGGAACACCGGGCCCATCCCGGCGCCGCGATCGTCGCCGATGTAGCGGACCACGTCCCCGGTGGGGGTCTCGACCTTGACCACCTCGGCGCCCATCTGGGCCAGCAGCAACGTGCAGTACGGGCCCATGAACGTCGAGGTGAGATCGACGACCGTGATTCCCTCGAGGGGACCTGCATGCGGCGCCGTCACGGGATCCACGGTTCCTTCCCGGCCGCCACGTCGGCCAGCACCTGCTCGGTGTGTGCGCCCAGTGCGGGCGCCGGGCTGCGCATGTCGCCCATCACGGCGCCGTCGCGCAGCACGGGGAACAGGACGTGGCGCCCGCAGTCGCTGTCCGCGACAACCCCGCGCGCTCGCGCGTGCGCGGACCGGCTGGCCTCGCCCACGGACAGCACCCGGTGCGCCGGGACGTCAACCGCGGCGAACGCGGCCAGCCAGTCGGCGGCCGGGCGGGCGCGCACCGCGCGGCGCAGCAGTGCGACGAGGTCGTCGCCGTGCTCGCGCCGCCCGTCCGCGGAGCGGAAGCGGGGATCGGCGAGCGCCGGGACCTCCTCGGCGAGCAGCACGACGAGTCGCTCCCAGAAATGCTCCTCCACGGCACCGATCGCGATCCGCACGCCGTCGGCGGCGTCGAACAGGTCGTTCGACGGGTGGAGATGCGCGCTGCTCGGGCCGTGGTCGTCCAGGCACGGGTCGGCCCTGGTGCTGGCGAAGGACAGGGCCGCGTCGGCGATCGCCAGGTCGAGGTACGCCCCTTCTCCCGTGCCCCGGCGCTGGTACAGCGCGGCCAGGATCGCGATGGCCGCGTAGGTGGACGCCGCCAGGTCGCTCACCGGTACCCCCGGCCGGGGCGGCGCGCTGTCGTCCCAGCCGCCGCGGAAGGACAGCACCCCGCTGGCCGCGAGGTAGGTGACGTCATGGCCGGGCACGTCGCGCAGCGGCCCCGTCTGCCCGAACCCGGAGACCGAGCAGTAGACGATCGACGGGTTCACCGCGCGCACCGCCGGGTAGGACATGCCGAGCCGGTCCACCACGCCGGGGCGGAAGCCTTCCACCAGCACGTCGGCCCCGGCGGCGAGCCGGCGTCCCAGCGCCCGCCCCCGGTCGGTCTTCAGGTCGAGGACGACGCTGCGTTTGTTGCGGTTCACCGCCTCGTGCAGGGCGCCGGGCAACTGCCGCCCCGCGTCCCCGCGTGGTCCCTCGATCTTGATCACGGTTGCGCCGAGGTCGGCCATGATCTGGGTGCAGAAGGGGCCGGGCAGGAAGGAGCTCAGGTCGAGCACCCGCACCCCGGCCAGGCAGCCGGGAGGCGCGGGCAGCGGGATGGCCGTCATCGGGCGGCCACCGCGGCGGTCCGGCCGGTCAGCAGGTCCCACAGCCCGTCAGGACCGGCGCTCGTGACCCGCGCGCCCAGCTCGGCCGACCATTCGGACTCGGCGCCGTACTCGTCGCGCCACGACATGAGCCTGCGCGTGTGCAGGTGGAGCTCGTGCTCGGTGGTGAAGCCGATCGCGCCGTGCACCTGGTGCCCGACGGCGATCGCGACGGACGCGGCCTGCCCCGCACAGATCTTCGCCGCCATCACGGCCTCGGCCGCGCGGCCGCCCTCGTCGAGCACCGTGACGGCGAGGTCGGTCATGGCCTGCGCCTGCTCGACGGCGCCCGCGAGCGCGGCGATCTGCTGCTGGACGGCCTGGAACCGGCCGATCGGACGGCCGAACTGCTCGCGCTCACGCGCGTATCCCACGGTCAGGTGGAGCACCCGGCGCAGCGACCCCACCATCAGCAGCGCCCGGCCCAGCGCCCCCCGCAGTACCGCCCCGGACGTATCCGGGCCGTCGGCGGCCAGCGGCGTGCAGGCGACCCCGCCGGACGGCAGCACGAGGGTGTCGCGCGGCTCGGCGGCGAGGTTCGTGCCGGGCTCGATGGCACAGTCGCGCGGGTCGATCGCCGCGAGCACGACCCGGCTCGGGTCCCCTGGCGCCGCGGTGAGGAGGAGGACCTGCCGGGCGGCCCGCGCCCACGGGACGGCGCAGAGCCGGCCGCGGACGCGGAGACCGGGACCGTCGGGCACCAGCGCCGCGGATGCGGCGGCGGCGGGCGGCACGACGGTGAGTGGGCCGGGAGGCACCGCGAGCCCGGCCGCCGCGAGCGCCCAACCGGCCAGCAGGGCGGTCTCCACCAGCGGCACCGGGGCCGCCTGGTAGCCACAGGCCTGTGCCACGACGGCGACGTCGCGCGCGTCGCCCCCGGAGCCGCCCGCCGATTCCGGAACGGACACGAGGGTGAGCCCGGCCTCCTCCAGGAGCTCCCACAGGCTACGGCTCCACCCCTGCTGGTCCGCCTCGGCGCGGGCGGATGCCGCCCGGTCGGTCAGCAGCTTCGCCGCGGTCGCCCGCAGCAGATCCCGCTCATTCCCCCCGGCGGTCTCTGGCATGTCAGGCCTCCAGCCCGCGCGCGACCAGTCCGCGAAGGATCTCGTTCGTCCCGCCGCGCAGTGTGAACGACGGCGCGGCGAGCTGGGCCGCGCGCAACAGTTCGGGCAGCGCGCTGTGGTCGGACCGGTCCGGTCTGCGCTGGGACGCCCGCCGGGTGATGTCGATGATGTCGCCCTCCAGGCGGGTGCCGAGGTCCTTCACCAGCGCGGCCGCGGTACCGGTCGGACTGCCCTGCTGGAGGAGATCCTGCACGCGCAGCGACAGGCTGCGCAGGGCCCAGAGCCGGGCGGTCGCCGAGCCGATGTCGGCCAGCGCGGTCTCGCCGTCCGCCGTCCCGCCGGACACCAGCTCGGCGAGCAGCGGGAACGTGCTGAGATAGCGCTCCGGACCACTGCGCTCGTGCGCCAGCTCCGACATCACGCCACGCCATCCGTCCCCGACCGCGCCGACGACCAGGTCGCTCGGCACGTCGACGTCGTCGAGGGTGACCTCGGTGAAATGCGACTCGCCGGTCATCACCTCGATCGGACGCACTGCCACACCGGGGGAGTCGAGCTTGATCAGCAGCTGGCTGAGTCCGGCGTGGCGGTCGCCGTCCGGTGCCGCGGTGCGGACGAGCGCGAGCAGATAATGGCTTCGGTGTGCGTGACTGGTCCACACCTTGCGCCCGCTCACCCGCCAGCCGGTCGCGGTCGGGACGGCGCGGGTCCGGATCGAGGCGAGGTCCGAACCGCTGTCGGGCTCGCTCAGACCGGCGGCGACGAACAACCTGCCTCGGGCGATGGGCGGCAGGAACGCCGCCTTCTGCTGCTCGGTGCCTGCGCGCAGCAGCAGCGGGCCGGTCTGGCGGTCGGCGATCCAGTGTGCGGCGACCGGGGCTCCCGCGGCGAGCAGCTCCTCGATCACGGTGAATCGCTCGCGCGCCGAGCGTCCACCGCCCCCGTAGCGCTGCGGCCAGGTCATCCCCAGCCAGCCACGGTCGCCCAGCTTCCGGCTGAACGTCGCCGAGTGGCCCTGGATCCAGGAGTCGCACATCGGTTTGAACGAGGCCGCGGCCAGCTCCTCGGCCAGGAACCGCCGGACGTCCGTGCGAACCTCGGCGATCGTCTCCTTCGATGTCGTCATCTGGAGCCTCGTTTCGAGCCGCGACCAGGCGAGAGGTATAGCTGCTGATCATGCGCATCATATGAGTCGCGGTCAGGCTGCTGTCAAGGTTCACCGTGGGACGTCCGAGGCGGGAAGCGGTCAGGTCCGGGTGGCCGGCGCTACGTCCTGCCAAAGGGTCTGAACTGCAGAAATGTCGACTTCGCCCCGTGCCGGACGGCCAGCGCACCATCGACGGCGCACGTCCAGGCCGTGCGTTCCGGTAACCGGGAACACTTCTTGACAGAGTTCGTCACATCCTGCACATTGCTGCTCATCAACCGCAGACATACAAGCATGCAACGAAAATGTGTGGCCGTTCCGGGCTCCTGATCGAGCCGGAGTGGCGGCAGTGCGACAGGGCGCGGGCGGACGGCGCCCGGAAGGACACGGCCCCGAGTCTCGACGATTCGGAACGGATTCCGTCACAGCGAGGTGGCTGAACGTGAACCTTGCCCTCCAGCCTGACCTGGATCTGCACGAGTCGCGCCGCCCCGATCTGGTCGGGACTCAGCCGCCCACCGGGCTTCGACCCGACATCGCCTTGTCCTGGGAACGGTCAGCTCGCAACGGGGTCGACCGCGGCAGTGTCGAGGTTGCTCGTGGACCCGGCAGCGAACGCCCCAGCCGCCTGCTGCGCGCGGCCGAGCCGGTGATCGAGCGGTTGGCGCAGCGGCTCGAGGGGGAGCCGTTGGTGATCATTCTGGCTGACGCCGAGGCGCGGGTCGTTGCGCGCCGGGCCGGCCGGGCGGATGTCCGCGACTGGTGCGACAGGCTCTTCATCGCTCCAGGATCCCGGCTGGCCGAGGAGTCCATCGGCACGAACGCGGTCGGGTGTGCGGTCGAGGAGCGCCGCCCGTTCGTGGTGGCCGGCGACGAGCACTACCGGGAGAACCTGCGGCTGTTCAGTGCGCGCGCGGTTCCGGTGCGGCACCCGGTGACCGGTGTGATCAAGGGCGCCCTCGCCCTCGCGTGCCGGACCGAGGACGGCAGCGTGCTGATGCTGCCCCTGGTGGAGGAGGCCGCGGCGCGAATCGAGGCACGGCTCGCCGACGACACCACACGGCAGGAGCGGTTGCTGCTGGACCGTTTCTTACAGACCACCCGCCGTTCCGCGGCAGCCGTGGTCTGCCTCAACCGCGACCTGCTCATCAGCAACACCCTCGCCGGGCCGCTCGTCAGCCCGGCCGACCAGCCGTTCCTGTGGGACTGGGCCTCGCGGGTGCTGGCTGCCCGCGACGAGTACTGCGGCGAGTTGCGGCTGGCCGGGGACGTCGTTGTGCAGGCGCGGTGCACGATCGTGCGCGAGGAGGAGGCCGTGGCCGGGATCCTGATCGAGATGCGGGTGCGCTCGGCCGCTCTGCGCTGCGCCGGTCGCGCCGAGCGTCGGCACCGCCGGACCGGGCAGAGCGACGACAGCCTGGTGCCCGGTCGCAGCGCCGCGGCCGAGCGGGTCCGTCGCGAGCTCGCGGCCGTGGCACAGGCCCGACGGCCGATCCTGATCTCCGGGGAACCCGGCACCGGCAAGGCCTTCCTGGCCCGCCATTTGCATGAGCGTGACGGCGCGACCGGCATTGTCACGGTCCTCGAGACCGGGCAGTGCCGGGACGATCCGCAGGCGTGGTTCGAGCGCCTGCGGGCCGGTCTGGCCGTCCCGGGGACGCTGGTGCTGCGGCAGATCGACGAGCTGCCGGTCGAGCTGGCCTCGCGCGCGGTCGGCCTGGTCGAGCACGTCGACGGGCAACTAGTACAGGTGATCGCGACTGCTCGCCTGGCGGGTAGCGACGACGCGATGACCCGGCTGCGTGACTGCTTCCCGGCGCGGCTGCAGCTGCCGCCGTTGCGTCAGCGGGCCGAGGACGTCGCCGACATCGCGCGTGTGCTCGTCCGCGAGCTCGCGGACCGCTCGCCGCCTCCCCGACTGGAGCCGGCGACGCTGCAGAACTTCATGGGCCAGGTGTGGCCGGGCAACGTCCGTGAGCTGCGCGCGGTGCTCAGCAGCGCGCTGCTGCGTTCGGCCCGCCGGGACATCGCGATCGAGCACCTGCCGCCCGAGTACCGCACCGCGCCGATCAAGCACCGGTTGACCTCGCTGCAGCGGGTCGAGCGGGAGGCGCTGCTCAACGCGCTCGACGACAGCGGCGGCAACAAGCAGGCCGCAGCCGAGCTGCTCGGCATCGCTCGGTCCACGCTCTACCGCAAGATCAGGATCCTGGGGATCGACGGCCGCTGTCTGAGCGGCTGATACCGGAGGGAGCCACGTGCTGTACGAGCTGAGGGAGTACACGGTCGTGCCGGGCAGGTTGCCGGCCCTCATCGCCCGGTTCACCGACCACACGCTGGGACTGTTCGACAAGCACGGCTTCGACATCGCGTTCATGTCGCACACCGAGTTCGGCGAGAACAGCATCGGAGAGGTCGTGTACGCCGTGCGCTGGGAGTCCTACCAGCAGATGCAGGACGGTTGGGCGGCGTTCATGACCGACCCCGAATGGCAACGGGTCAAGGCCGAGAGCGAGCGGGACGGGCCGCTCAACAGCGCCGTGCGGCGCAGGCTGCTCAACACCGCGCCGTTCGACGGCCGGTAGGGGTGGTCGATGGATGAGTTCGAGTTCCTGCGCTGGTCCGCCGACGGGCACGTGGGGACGGTCTGGCTGGACCGGCCCCCGGTGAACGCGGTGAACCAGCAGATGTACGCCGAGATCCGCGAGCTCTTCGCGCACGTCGACGTGCACCTGCCCGCCGCCCGGGTCCTGGTCCTCACCGGGCAGGGCCGGCACTTCTGCGGGGGCAACGATCTCGAGGAGTTCCAGACCATGGACCCGGGCAACGCGCCCGACCGGATGCGGCTGGTCCGGGAGGCGTTCTGGGCGATCTACGACGCGCCGCTGCCGGTGATCGCCGCCGTGCACGGCGTCGCCATCGGCACCGGGCTCGCGCTCGCCGCGTCCTGCGACCTGATCGTCGCCGCCGACGGCGCGAAGCTCGGCACACCCGAGATCAACGTCGGGGTGATGGGCGGCGCCAAGCACCTGTCCCGGCTGCTCCCACAGGCGCTGGTGCGGCTGCTGCACTTCACCGGCGAGCCGCTGGCCGCCGAGGAGTTCGTGCGCTATGGCGGGGTGCTCACGGTGGTGCCGCAGGAGCGGCTGCTCGACGAGGCCTACGCGCTGGCCGCCCGGATGACCCGGCACAGCCCGATCGCGCTGCGCTACGCGAAGCAGAGCCTCAACGCCATCGAGTACGCCGACCTCAAGACCGGCTACGAGTACGAGCAGGGCCTGACCGGGGAGCTGTCCGCCCACGCCGACGCGAAGGAGGCCGTCAACGCCTTCTTCGAGCACCGCCCACCGCAGTACACGGGATCGTGAGGGTGGCCGTCGAGGAGGTCACGGCGTTTCGGGCCAGGGCGAGAGCGTGGCTGGCCGAGGCGGAGATCCCCGGGACCCCGCTGGACCTCGACGAGCGGTTCGCGGTGCACCGTCGTTGGCAGCGCACCCTCTACGACGCGGGCTGGATGGGCATCGCCTGGCCGCGGCGGTTCGGCGGGCAGGGGCTGACCGCCCAGCACCAGTTCGCCTTCGTCGACGAGCTGGTCCGCGCGCGCGCCCCGGCCCCCATCGGTCTGATCGGCCTCGAGGTGGTCGGCCCCTCGATCCACGCCTTCGGCACCGACGCGCAACGCGAGCGGTTCCTGCCACGGCTGCTCTCCGGCGTGGACATCTGGTGCCAGGGCTTCTCCGAGCCGGGCGCGGGCTCGGATCTCGCGTCGCTCACGACCCGGGCCGAACCCGATGGGGACGTGTTCGTGGTGACCGGTGCGAAGGTGTGGACCAGCTGGGCGCACGAGGCGGCGTGGTGCGCTCTGCTGTGCCGCACGAACCCGACGGCGCGCAAGCACGAGGGGATCTCCTACCTGCTGGTCGACATGACCTCGCCCGGCATCACGGTGCGCCCGATCGCCCAGATGACGGGCGACGCGGAGTTCAACGAGGTCTTCCTCGACCACGTTCGGGTGTCGCGGGAGAACGTGCTCGGTGAGGTCGACGGTGGGTGGCGGATCGCGCTGGACACGCTCGGCCGGGAACGCGGCAGCTACACGATGCGCCGCCGGGTGGAGCTGGAGGCCGGGCTGGCCGAGGCCGTCGCGCAGCTGCGGAGCGCGCCGGAGTCCCGCCGCTCCGATCCCCGGGTGCAGGAGGAGATCGGGCGGGCGCACATCGCGCTGCGTCTGCTGGAGGCGCAGACGCGCCGCACGCTGACGCGGATGCTCGACGGGTCCGGCGCCGGTCCGCTCGACTCGGTGGACAAGCTCGTGCTCAACGATGCCGAGCAGGTGGTCTGTCGCTCGGTCGCCGAGCTGCTCGGCCCGTTCCGGGTGGCGCCGCGGTCGCGCCCGCTCGGCCTCGACGCGGGCCGGTGGGTGCACGACCACTACTACTCGCGGGCCGCGTCGATCTACGGCGGAACCGCGCAGATACAGCGCAACATCGTCGCCGAGCGGCTGCTGGGACTGCCCCGTGGCTGAGCGGCAGGGCGGGGACGACCTGACGGTGTCGGTCGCCGCGTTCCTGGACAGGGCGCTGCCTCCCGAGCGGCACCGCGCGATCCTCGCCGCCGGCGGATGGGACGAGGGCCTGCACGCCGAGCTGACCGCGCTGGGCTGGGCCGAACTGACCGCCGCCGCCGTCGACGGCGGCTTGGGCGTGTCGCTGGCGCAGCTCGGCGGCCTGGTCGGTCTGATCGGGGAACGGCTGGTACCCGGGCCGTTGGTCGAGCAGCTCGTGCTGCCCGCACTGCTGCCCGGGGCGCTGGCCGGCGCGCGGCTGCCCGCGCTCGCCGACCCGGGGGTGACCGTCCACTGGGCCGCCGAGCTGGGTGGCCTGCACCTGCGCGGGCGCACCCTGGCCGGCACGGTCGAGCTGGTCCGCTTCGGGGCGCAGGCAGACGTGATCGTCCTGGCCGCCGACACCGGGCCCGGCGAGCCTGCGGTCGTGGTGCTCCCCGCCGAGGATCCGGCGCTGCGGATCCAAGAGCTGATCAGCGCCGACCCCGGTGCCCGGTACGCGCGGGTCGCCGTCGCCGAGCGCCAGGTGGCACCCGGCGAGGTCGTGGCCACCGGGCCGGCTGCGGTCGAGCTGCTGGCCAGGGTGCGGGCCTGGCTACGGATCCTCACCGCCTGTGAGCTGGCCGGGATCGCCCGTCGGGTGCTGGCCGACTCCGTGGCCTACGCCGGACAGCGCGAGCAGTTCGGGCGGCCGGTCGGCAGCTTCCAGGCGCTCAAGCACATCCTGGCCACGATGGCGCAGCTCTCGCTGTCCCTGGACGCGCTGTGCGAGGCGGCGACGGCCGATGCCGCCGAGCAGGATGTGGCGGCGCTCGAGCTCACCGGCCTCACCGTCAAGGCGTGCGCCGCGCAGAGCGCGCGGCAGGTATGCGAGGACGGGCTGCAGGTGCACGGTGGCATCGGGTTCACCACGGAGTGCGACCTGCACTGGTTCCTGCGCCGGGCGCTGGCCCTGCGCAGCTGGTACGGAGACGAGCGCGAGCTCGCCGGCCTGATCGGCGCCCGGCGCCTGAGGGTGGAGACCACATGATCACACCGCCGCGGCTCACCCCTGAGCTCGTCGCGCACTTCACCGATCGCGGGCTGTGGCGGGACACGCTCACCGACACCTCCCTCGCCGCGCACGCCCGCGCCGACGGCGCGCGCCTCGCGGTCGTCGACCGCGATCGCAGCGTCAGCTACGCCGAGCTGGACGCGCTGGTGAACCGGACCGCATCCGCGCTGCAGGCCAGGGGCATCGGCCGCGGCGACGTCGTGGCCTGGCAGCTGCCGAACTGGGTCGAGGCGTTCGCCGTGCACCACGGTGCGATCCGGATCGGCGCGGTCAGCAACCCGATCATCCCGATCTACCGGCACCGCGAGATGGAGTTCATCCTTCGCCAGTCGGGAGCGAAGGTCGTCGTCGGGCCGGGGGTGTTCCGCGGATTCGACCACGCGGCGATGCTGGCCGAGCTGCGCGGCGAGCTGCCCGCGCTGCGCGACGTCGTCGTGGTCGGTGGGCCGGCGCCTGCGGGCACGATGCCGTTCGCGGAGCTGCTCGACGCCGGGAGCGACGCACCACCCCGCGTCGAGCGCGGCGCCAACGACGTGACGCTGCTGCTCTACACCTCCGGGACGACCGCGGACCCGAAGGGCGCCCTGCACACCCACAACACCCTCGACTACGAGAACCGCAGCATCATCGAACTGTTCGGTCTCGGCGGCGCGGACGTGGTGTTCATGCCGTCACCGGTCGCGCACATCACCGGGGTGCTCTACGGGCTGCAACTGCCGTTCATGCTCGGCTCGCACGTCGTGCTGCAGGACGTCTGGGAGCCCGCGCGGGCGCTGGAGCTGCTGGAGCGGCACCGGTGCAGCTTCACGGTCGCCGCGACCCCGTTCCTGCACGGCATCCTGCACCACCCGGATCGCGCCCGGTTCGACCTCGGCTCCCTCACCACGTTCGCGTGCGGCGGGGCGGACGTGCCGCCCGAGCTGATCCGGCACGCCACCAGGGACCTGGGGTGCATGACCGCGCGAGCCTACGGGTCGACCGAGTTCCCCACGCTGTCCAGCGGCAGCGCAGCCGACCCGGTGGACAAGCGCGCCACCACCGACGGCAGACGGATCGGGGCGGCCGAGGCGAAGGTGGTCGGCCTCGACGGGCGACCGGCCGCATCCGGTGTCGCCGGCGAGCTGTTCGTCCGCGGCCCCGAGCTGTTCGTCGGGTATCTCGACGCCGCGCTCGACCGGGACGCCTTCGACGCGGAGGGCTGGTTCGCCACCGGCGACCTGGCCGTGCTCGATGCCGACGGTTACGTGCAGATCACCGGTCGCCGCAAGGACATCATCATCCGGGGCGGGGAGAACATCTCGGCGAAGGAGATCGAGGACCTGCTCTTCGAGCATCCCGCAGTGCGCGAGGTCGCCGTCGTCGGGATGCCCGACCCGGTGCTCGTGGAGCGGATCTGCGCCTACGTCGTCCCGGTGGGCGACGCCGAAATCGAGCTGGCCGACCTCGTGACGTTCCTGCGTGGGCGGCGGATCGCCGACCAGAAGCTGCCCGAGCGCCTGGAGGTCGCCGCCGAGATGCCCCGCACGGCCAGCGGCAAGATCCAGAAGTTCCGGTTGCGCGAGGACGTCCGGCGGCGGCTCACCGAGGGCGTCACGCCCTGAGCGCGGGGCTGCTCAGCGGCGCCACACCACCGGTCGCGACACCAGGTCCTTGTGCTTCTTGTGCCAGTAGTCGTCGGCCTCATCGAGGTGGTCGCGCATCAACTGCTCGGCCTGGGCGGCGTCGTGTGCGCGCAGGGCCTCGATGATGCGGGCGTGGGCCTGCGCCGCCGCGATGTAGCGCCGCGCCGAGTAGGTGACGCCGCCCGCGACGCCATCGGCGACGCTGCCGAGGCTCTCGACGAACACCTGTAGCACGACGCTGCGCGCGGCCCGGGACAGCGTGGCGTGGAAGATCCGGTTCTGCTCCTGGAAGACGTCGGGTCTCGGGTTCTCGAGGATCAGGCAGACCGTCCGGTCCATGGCATCCAGGTCCGCGTCGGAGATGCGGGTCGCGGCCAGCCGGGCGATCGTGGGCTCGAGCGCGCGCCGGGCCTCCATCACGTTGTCCAGCGACGCGTCCTCGAACTGCAGGATGAGACTGAGGGCCTCGCTCAGGTCCTCGGGACGAGGACGGCGCACGACGGGCCCCCCGCCCGGTCCGGGACGCAGCGTGATGACATTTCGGGTCTCCAGCAGCCGCAATGCCTCACGGATGGTGGAGCGGCCGACATCGAAGCTCTCGATCATCTCACGTTCGGTGGGCAGGACGCTGCCGGCCGACAGTTTGGCGTTCACGATATGACTTGCCAATTCGCGGGCGATGACCTCGGATATTTTCGGGCTCCGCCGATTGCTGTCCTCCGCACCGGTCCTCATTCCGCCACCCCTCTCGCTCCGGGGCTCCACGGGCTGGACCTCGAGAATAGCTGCACATGATGATGATAGCGAGTGGCCGTCGCCGCTAGCGCTCCACCCTCGTGGGCAGCACTGTTCGGAGCCGCATCGTCGCTGCTCAGATTCGTGTCCAGCACGTTGACGCAGCCTTCGACGGCCTTCTGCCCGCGCCTGCCGGACCGTCCGGAGTGTTGCACTTTCGGACAGGCCCACGCGTGGTCGCCCGGCTAGGTTCGTGCCAGCGTGATCCGCCCGAACGTCCTGAACGAACTCCGTCGCGCAACAGTCGTGGCGGACGGATCGGTAATTCCGAGGCCCGTTCGGACGGGCCCTCATCGACCTGTGGAGGAGTGAGCACGTGAAGTTCGTCTTTTTCATGCTCCCAGCACTTCCCGCTTCCGAACGTGAGCGGGAAGCGTTGCGTCCGATCGGACACCGGACCGAGAAGTGGCAGCAGATGCTCACCGAGGTGCGTGAGTTGGCCAAGATGGCCGACGACTACGGCTTCGAGGCCATCTGCTTCCCCGAGCACCACCTGCACACCGAGGGCATGGAGCAGGGTGGGCCGCACTCCCTCTACCTCGACGTCGCGCACCACACCAAGAACATCAAGGTGGGTCCGGTCGGCTACGTGCTGCCCAGCCACAACCCGGTGAAGCTGGCGATCGAGACCGCGTGGCTCGACCAGATGACGCAGGGCCGCACGGTCGTCGGGTTCGCTCGCGGCTACCAGGAGCGCTGGTTCAACGCCATGACGCAACTGCTCCCGGTCCAGACCGCGACCAGTGACGCGAGCGAGCGCGACAAGCTCAACCGTGAGCTGTTCGAGGAGGTCTACCGGATCCTCAAGCTCGCCTGGAAGGAGGAGTCGTTCTCCTACGAAGGCAAGTTCTACTCGTTCCCGTACCCGCCGGGGGGCACGAACTGGCCGGCGGCTGACTACACACGGCGGTTCGGCGCCGACGGGGAGATCGGCGAGGACGGCCTGCTGCACAAGATCTCCGTGGTGCCGAAGCCGTACCAGAAGCCGCACCCGAAGCTGTTCCAGGCGTTCTCGATGAGCGAGAACACGATCCGCTGGACCGCCCGCGAGGGCATCACCCCGATCATCCTGACCTCGATTCCCGAGGACTACCACAAGATGGTCGAGGCCTACCAGGACGAGGCGAAGCAACACCTCGGTCTCGACCTGGCGCTCGGGGAGAACACCGGGGTACTGCGGTCGGTCCACTTCGGCCGCAACAAGGACGAGGCGATGCGCCAGGCGCAGCGCGGGGTGTCGGGCGTGGGCTGGGAGAACTTCTGGGGCCACCACGGCTTCTACGAGGTGTTCCGCAGGGCCGGCGAGACCGGCGCCGTCCCGCATACGGTCGAGCGGATGGAGGAGTCCCACTACCTCTACGCCGGCGACGTGGGCGCCGTGAAGGAGAAGATGCACGAGCTGTGGGAGAACGGTAGTCCGGAGTACTTCGTCTGGTGGTCCGACCAGGGCTTCCTGCCCTTCAACGAGGTCCGGCGCAACCTCCAGCTGTTCGGCGAGAAGATCATGCCGGAGTTTCCCGGCTGATCCCGACGCCCCGTGGGCGTGGGTGGGTGGCCCCGCTGCCGGGACCACCCACCCCTCCACCCCCCATGCTGACCGAGCGGGTCGTCGACCCGTCCCCCCATGACCCGTCCCCCCATGACGAAGGGATCTCCCGATGGCATTGGATCCACAGGCGCAGGGCCTGCTCGAGGCCTTGCGGGCCCAGGGCATGAAGTCGTTCGAGCAGATGAGCGTGTCCGAGGCGCGCGACGCGGCGATGGCGTTCCGCGGCCTGCAGGCCGAGCCGGCCACCGTGGCGGCCGTGCACGACCGGACCATCCCCGGCGCGGACGGCGAGCTGCCGATCCGCATCTTCGTCCCCGGGGGGCAAGGACCGCTGCCCGTTCTGACCTACTTCCACGGCGGCGGTTGGGTGATCGGCAACCTCGAGGTCGTCGACAAGCCGTGCCGTGCCCTGGCCGCCGTGACCGGCGCCATCGTGGTGGCCACGCAGTACCGGATGGCCCCGGAGACGAAGTTCCCGGGTGCGGTGGACGACTGCTACGCCGCACTGCAGTGGGTGGCCGGGAACGCCGCCGAGTTCGGCGGTGACCCGAACCGGCTCGGCGTGATCGGGGACAGCGCGGGCGGCAACCTCGCCGCGGTCGTCGCGCTGAAGGCCCGGGACGAGGGCGGCCCGCGGATCCGGGCGCAGGTGCTGACCTACCCGGTCACCGACGCGACCTCCAACCTGCCCTCGCGCCGCGAGAATGCCGAGGGCTACCTGCTGACGTCGGCGTCGATGGATTGGTTCTGGCGGCACTACCTGCGCGAGCCCGGCGACGGCAAGAACCCGTACGCATCGCCGCTGCTCGCCTCCGACCACTCGGGGTTGCCCCCTGCGCTGGTCCTCACCGCCGAGTTCGATCCGCTGCGGGACGAGGGCGAGGCCTACGCCGAGAGGCTGAAGGCGGCCGGCGTCTCGGTGACCGTCCGGCGCTACGACGGATTGATCCACGGCGTCTTCTGGATGACCGGTGCGGTCGAGCGCGGCAACGAGCTGTACGAGGAGATCGCGAAGTTCGTCCGGTCCGAGCTCGCCGGGTCGTGATCGTCTCGGTCGACGCCGCGGCGCGCCCCGCGGTGGTCGCGTTGGACGACCCCGACGACTGCGGGCGCCTCCACCTCGCGGTGACGGGGGACGAGGCCTCTGCGAGGCAGGCACTGGAGGGTGCGGCGGTCGGCACCCTGGTCGACCGCGAGACCGCGATCGTGGCCGTGGACGCGGTGCGGCGGATGGCGCAGGGGCGGGTCGGCGACGACTGGGCGGGCAAGTTCAGCGCGATGCTCGCGTTCGCGGGCACCAAGGGCTGGCTCACCGATGACGGCGGCGGGATCCAGGCCCACTGCGAGTGGCAGTGACCGATTCACCCAGAGGAGAGGAGATGGCATGGCGTTCTTCACCGTCGTGTGGAAGTACACCGACGACACCGAGCTGATCGACGAGGCGCGCGGCCCGCACGGGGCATACCTGAAGGAGCTGATCCGCACCGGGTCCCTGCGCATCGCAGGCCCGTTCGAGGACGGCACCGGCGGAATCCTGGTGTTCGAGGCTGCTGGCCAGGACGAACTGAAGCCGCTGCTCGACGGAGATCCCTACGTCACCCAGGGCGTGGTCGTCGACACGCAGATCTACCCGTTCAAGCCGGTGCTCGGAGCGCTGGCGGGCTGAGAGCCCGCCGAGAGAGGACGATGATGTCCGCACGATCCGCGCCCCTCGAGTCGATCGAGGTCGGCGACATCAGGGTGACCTACCTGCCCGACGGTGACGCGACGCTCGCAGCCACCACGGTGTTTCCCGCCTCGAACGAGGCGCTCTGGGAGGCGCACCGCGAGTTGTTCGACGACGACGGCAAGCTGCTGCTGACCCTCGGCGGCTTCCTCGTCGAGGCCGGCGACCAGAAAGTGGTCGTCGACCTCGGCTTCGGCGACATGGTCGTTCCGTTCCCTCCGGTGGACGGGGTGTTCCGGGGCGGCAAGCTGCTCTCCAGCCTGCGCGAGGCCGGCGTCGAACCGACCGATGTGGACGTCGTGTTCTACACCCACATGCACCTCGACCACGTGGGGTGGACCGCGCAGGACGGTGAGCTGACCTTTCCCAACGCCCGGTACATCGCCGGCGAGGGCGAGCTGGCCTTCTGGCAGGACGTGACCGACGAGGGGCTCGCGGCGATCGGGCCGCACCCCGATGCGGTCCTGGCGCCGCTGGTGAACCGCATTGAGTCGGTGGCCGATGGTGCTCTCATCGCCAGCGGGGTGAACGTGCTCGCGAGCCCCGGCCACACGCCGGGCCACTGCTCGGCGGTGATCTCCTCGGGCCAGGACCGGGCGATCATCCTGGGTGACGTCGTGCACTGCCCGCTGCAGCTCGCCGATGGCGACCTGCGGATCATCTTCGACGTGGACCCCGACGTGGCGGCCCGGACCCGCGACCGGATCGCCGCCGAGCTAGAGGGCGACCCCACCATCACCGGGGCAAGCGGCCACTTCAGCGGCTCCGCGTTCGGCCGGATCCTGCAGGCCTCCGGTCGTCGCTGGGTGGACCTGGCCGAGACTCCCGCCCGGTAACGATCCGCGCAATTCCTCAACAGAAGGAGAGATCGTGGCGTTCGACTTCAAGAAGGTCGTGACCGACCGGACCAGCGACGGCAAGTCGGTGTTCGCGGAGGAGACACGGCTCGAGCCGTCGACCGTGATGGCCATGCCGGGCTCGGAGCTCTTCAACATCTGGGGCACCGACGACGGCACGCCCTTCGTGGGCGCAGGCGACAATCCCGCGACGGTGCCGTTCCCGTTCTTCCCCGGACCGGGGGGGACCCGGTTCATCATCGTGCGGTTCGCTCCCGACTCGACCCCACCGGCCGACGCCGGCGTCGACGAGATCGTGGCGGAGGCCGAGCAGAAGCAGCCGGGCCTGATCGGGGTGTTCGAGCCGGACACGCCCGGCATGCACACCACGGACAGCATCGACTACGGGGTCTGCGTGGACGGTGAGATCTGGCTCGAGCTCGACGACGGCTCCGAGGTGCACGTCACCCCGGGTACCTGCGTCGTGCAGCAGGGCACCCGGCACGGCTGGCGCAACCGGACCGACCGGCACTGCACGATGGTCTACGTCCTGGTCGGAGCCGAGCGCAAGTCCGGCTGACACGGCCGCGACGCCGACACCCACCTGCTCACCGCATCCCGGCGGTCAGGTGGGTGTTCGCCGTGGTCGGTGGCGGTAGCCGGTGAATGCGAACGGCCTGGTCCGAGCACACGGACCAGGCCGTTCGCATTCGCGGGCCGTCGGTTACTCCTTGAGGTAGTCGAGCACCAGCGGCCGGACGGTGTCGAGCTGTTCCCACTGCGGGACGTGCCCGGCGCCCGGCACGATCTCGATGCGGGAATCGGCGATGGCTGCGGCGAACTCCTGGGCGTAGATCGGTGAGATCAGCTTGTCGTCCTCGCCCCAGACGATGAGGGTGG
>NZ_JAOPWR010000179.1 GCF_025965585.1 Pseudonocardia sp. | reverse complement strand
CAGGGCTCGGGCTGGGGCGTGCTCGCGTTCGACCCGCTCGGGCAACGACTGCACGTGCTGCAACTGTGGGACCAGCAGGCCAACGTGCCGGTCGGCCTCACCCCGATCGTCATGCTCGACATGTGGGAGCACGCCTTCTACCTGCAGTACGAGAACGTCAAGCCCGACTACGTGAAGGCCTGGTGGAACGTCGTGAACTGGGCCGACGCGGCCGAGCGGTTCGCCGCGGCCCGCGGCTGACGGCGGTGGACGTGCGGGCCCGGCCGTCGACGTCGAGGTCGTGCTGATCCGGTCGGAGGCGGGGTCTCCGCACCGCCACACCTCGTCGTGGGCACCCGGCACCTTCCGGTCCGCACCGCCACGGGCCGACTCGCCCCGCCGGCGGAACGGTCAGGACTCGAGCGCGCGGCGCCACAGCGTCGCGGTCGCGGCGTCGAAGGCGACCAGGATGCAGTGCTCGACAGCGGTGTCCGCCTCGCGCAGCGCGTCCACGCTGATCCGGCAGGCCTCCGCCGCCGGGTAGCCGTACGCACCGGTCGACAGCGACGGGAACGCGACGCTGGTCGCCGCCACCGTGTCGCACAGTTCCAGGCTTGCGCGGTAGGCGCGGGCCAGCAGCTCCGCGGCCGGCTCGTCGATGCCGTACCGGGGACCGACGGCGTGCACGACGTGGCGCACCGGCGGCGGGATGTCGAACGCCGGGGTGATGACCGCGCCGGCCGGCGGGCACGGGGCCAGCGGGCGCAGGGCCCGCAGCAGCTCCGGACCCGCGGCGCGGTGGATCGCGCCGTCCACCCCTCCCCCGCCCGCGAGCCTGCTGTTGGCGGCCGTGACCAGCACGTCGGCCCGGACACCGGTGATGTCCCCGATCGTCACGTCGATGAGCACCCGTGCACTCTGCCGCACACCGCCGGTCCCCGCGGGACCTGAGCCACCTACGCGCCGGGCGGACGCCCGATCCCGGCCGCCATCCCCGGTGCCCTGAGTCCTGGGTCCCCCGTCAGCAGGCAGACGGAATGGGCGCTGACCGCGATGACGGCGTAGGCGGCCGACGGCATCGTTGGGCCTGCACCCGTTGCCGAGGAGACATCATGCCGGGGCCTCCGCTGCCGTGAGGAGAACCAGTGCCCCTCAACGGACGGACCGTCGCCGGGCTGACCGTCCCCCCGGGGCCGGGAGGCCGCGCGAGTGACCGATCTGGTCAGCCTCGGAGACGAAGGGAACAAGCATGTGGAGCAAGCGGGACGACATGGTCGTCCACGACAAGGAGCCGTTCAACGCCGAGCCGCCGCCCGGCGCTCTGGCCGGTCGGCCGCTGACCCCGGTCGAGGCCTTCTACAGCCGCAACCACGGGTCGTTTCCCGACCTCGCCCCGGCTACCTGGCAGCTGCGCGTCGACGGGCTGGTCGACCGCGGCCTGGTGCTGTCCCTCGCCGACCTGCACCAGCGGTTCAGCCCCCGCACCGAGGTCGCCACGCTCGTCTGCGCGGGCAACCGGCGCGCCGAGCTGATGGCCGTCCGGGACATCCCCGGTCAGGTGCCGTGGGGCCCGGCGACCATCTCCACGGCCGAATGGACCGGGGTGAGCCTCGCCGACGTGCTCGCCGCGGCCGGACCCGCCCCCGGTGCGGCGCACGTCGCCTTCCTCGCCCCGGACATCTCACCGGCCGTGGACCAGCCCTACGGCAGCTCCATCCCGCTGACGAAAGCCTGCTCGGGCGAGGTGCTGCTGGCCTGGGAGATGAACGGCGAACCGCTGCCCCCCGTGCACGGCGGCCCGGTCCGGGTGGTGGTGCCCGGCTACATCGGGGCTCGCAGCGTCAAGTGGGTGCAGCAGGTCACCGTCCAGGCCGAGCCGTCGGACAACTACTTCCAGGCGGAGGACTACCGGCTGCTGCCGCCCGACGCCGAGCCTGCCCCGGGCCGCGGCATCTCGCTCGGGCCGCTGGTCCTGACCTCCGCGATCCTCTCCCCCGACGACGGCTCCCGCGTGGCCGCCGGTCCGACCGAGGTCGCCGGCTACGCTCTCGCCGGCGAGGGCCGCAGCATCGCCCGCGTCGACGTCTCCCTCGACGGAGGGCGGACCTGGGTCCAGGCCGCCGTCGAGGACCCGCCCAGCCCGTGGGCGTGGCAGCTCTGGCGCACCACCGTGGTCCTGCCGGCCGGCCCCGCGGAGATCACCGCCCGGGCCTGGGACGACACCGGCGCCACGCAGCCCGACTCCCCCGCCAGCGTCTGGAACCCCAGCGGCTACGACAACACCTCCCGGCCCTGCATCCGGCTCGACGTCCGCTGATGGGCGCGCAAGCGCGCGGGCGGGAGAAGGCGACCGGTCGTGCCGCCGGCTCCGACCCCGACTACCGCTTCACCCTGGCCAACGAGCGGACGTTCCTGGCTTGGTTCCGCACCGCCCTCGCCTTGATCGCCGGTGGCGTGGCCGTCGTCCAGCTGGTCCCGGCGCTCGCCCTCCCGGGCGCCCGGCACTGGCCGGGAATCCTCCTGACGGTGGCGGGCGGTGGGCTCGCGTCGGCAGCCGTCCTCCGCTGGTGGCGGGTGCAGGCGGCGATGCGGTGCGAGCAGGACCTGCCCCCGACCCGGGTGCCGGTGCTCCTGGGCCTCGGACTGGCCGCCGTCACGGCCTTCCTCGTCGTCCTCCTCTCCGGGCGGTCGGCGTGAGGGCTTCCGCCGGACAGCGGCCGCCTGCGGATCGACCGGGTGCTCAGGGCGAGCGGACGCGGCTGGCCTGGGAGCGCAGCGCCCTGAGTCCGCTGGCGACGGCCGGGCTGCTGCTGTTCAAGCACGTCGGCCCGCCGTTCGGCCGGGTCCTGCTGGTCGCGGCCGACATCCTGCTCGCCGTCGTCGTCCTCTGGGCCGGGCGCCGGCGGGATCGTCGGATCTGCTCCCTGCGTACCGACACGAGTGCGCGGACCACCGTCTCCGACGCCGGCCGGGAGGTCGTGGGCGCCGGGGTGGCGGCCACCGCCATCGCGCTGGGGACGGCGGTCTTCATCGCCTGGGCCTGACGGCGGCAGCACCGCAGGCGGCGACCGTTGCCGGAGCTCCGGGGAGGCGAGAACGGTGGGGCGCTGTCAACACGTCCAGGCGTCGAAGGCCCGCAGCGGCTTCCCCGGCGGGCTCGCGCCGTGGTAGACGAGCGGTTCGAGGCGGATCCCGGCACGGGCCTCGTTGCGGGTGCCCAGCCAGAGGTCGATGAACTGGTAGGCCTGCCCGCGCAAGGTCACCACGGTCCGGCTCTGGCCGCCGCAGGAGGTCGCGGAGATGCCGCGGCGGCCGAGCGGCGTCGCGCCCAGGGCGGGGTCGGTGTTCTTCGGTGCCGTCCAGGCGGCGTCGAGCGCCGGGGCGGTGGCGTAGCTCGTGGGGGCGCCCGCGCAGTAGCCGCAGTTCGGGTCGGTGTAGGTCATGATCCACGTGCCCGTGGCGGGGTCACGGTAGGCGCCGGGCGCCTCGGTGCGCGTCAGCCCGGCCAGGTTGTGCCTGCCCCCGCCGGTGCCGCCGGTGCCCGTGGCGGTGAGGCGCTCCGAGGACAGCGTCTGGTCGGGCATCGTGCACAGCATCATCGGCGGCCGCGGGGCGTCGAGCACCAGGGAGAAGTCGCCGTTGCCGGTGCAGTCCGACAGCGACGGCTTGATCACCGCGCGGCCCGTGCCGCCGCACGGGCCCATGGGCCCGGCGCACACCATGGCGTAGTAGGCGTTGGCCCGTGAGCGCGTGTAGTCCGCCGGGGCGTTGAACCACAGGATCCACGCGCCGTCGTCGGTGCCCCACCCCGAACGTTGGATCATCCGCGGGTTGAAGCAGCCCGCCTTCGAGTCGCCGCAGTCCCGCTGCCAGGTCATCTTGGCGGACGGGCTGACGCCGGACGGCGCGAACAGCCGCACCGGCTTCGACCACGGACCGGCCGGGGCACGCGCGATGGCCACCCCGAAACCGCACCAGGGCGACGCGAGGCCCCACTGGTAGCCGCAGCCGTACATGGTGCCGTAGAGGTAGTAGACGCCGCCGGACTGCAGCATCATGCCGTCGTGCAGGTCCACCCCGGTGATCGTCACGCCGGTGGCCGTCGCGGCGGCAGGGGCCGGCGTGGCTGCAGGGGGCGGCGTGGCGGCACCTGCCGCGGGCGCGGCCAGCACGGACGCCAGGAGCAGGCACGCCAGCCAGCCGGCGACACCGGCTGTCACGCGCATCCGCATCGCCATCCCTGCACCCTGGCAGCATCGACCCCTCGACAGGCGGAGTCCACCTGATCGAGGGGTGACCGCAGCCTGTCAGCCCACGATCCGCAGGTCCGCGACGAGGTCGCCGCGCAGCGCGAAGGCGTAGGTGAGGTGGGCGATCCCGCCGGGGAAGTCGCCCTCCACCGTCACCGTGACCCGGTACCCGTCCGGGCCGGCGGGCTCGCTGCCGGTGATCGTCGTCGTGTAGGTGAAGCGGCCGACCAGGTCCCGGCGCCACCCGGCGATCTCCGCACGGCCGCGGTACGTGCGGCCCTCGTCGAGCACGGTGCCGTCCTCGGTGAAGCACTCGGCGCAGGCCTGCGGGTCCTGGGCCTCGGCGGCGGCCAGGTAGCGCGCGATGACGGCGGGCTGGGTGGTGGTCATGGTGATCTCCTCGTGGTCGGTGGGGCGGTCGCCGCCCCGCACCCCACCGACGCTCGGCCCTCCCCCGGGGGGAGGGTCAAGCCCGCGACCAGTACCCGCCGTCCGGGAAGCGGAACTCGGCCACCGACGCCGCGCGCATCTCCGTGGAGTAGCCCGGGCGCGACGGCAGGACGTACGCGGCGTCCTTCACGACGCACGGGTCGGTGAAGTGCTCGTGCAGGTGGTCGACGTACTCGGCGACGCGGCCCTGTCTGCTCCCCGAGACCGCGACGTGGTCGAGCACCGAGACGTGCTGCACCATCTCGCACAGCCCCACCCCGCCCGCGTGCGGACAGACCGGCACGCCGAACCGGGCGGCCAGCAGCAGCACCGCGACGATCTCGTTGATGCTGGCCAGCCGGCCCGTGTCGAGCTGCAGGTAGTCGATCGCGTCCGCCTGCAGGAACTGCTTGAACATCACACGGTTGTGGGCGTGCTCGCCGGTGGCCACGCCGATCGGGGCCACCGCCCTGCGCACCGCGGCGTGGCCCAGCACGTCGTCCGGGCTGGTCGGCTCCTCGATCCAGAGCAGGTCGAAGTCGGCGAGGCCGCGCACCCACTCGATCGCGGTACCGACGTCCCAGACCTGGTTGGCGTCGATCATCAGGTGCCGGTCGGGGCCGAGGATCTCCCGCGCGATCCCACAGCGTCGGCGGTCGGCGGCGATGTCGCGGCCGACCTTGAGCTTGATGTGGGTGAACCCGTCGTCGACGGCCTCGCGGCACAGCCGGGCCAGCTTCTCGTCGCTGTAACCGAGCCAGCCGGGAGAGGTCGTGTAGCAGGGGTACCCGGTGGTCGCGAGCTCCGCGATCCGCTCCTGCTTGCCTGCCTCCTTGTCCCGCAGCATGCCGATCGCCTCGTCGCGGGTGAGGACGTCGGACAGGTAGCGCAGGTCGGCGACGTCCACGAGCTGCTCGGGGGTCATGTCGGCCAGCAGCCGCCACAGCGGCAGCCCCGCCGCCCGCGCGACGAGATCCCACGCCGCGTTCAGCACCGCGGCGAGCGACAGGTGCACCACGCCCTTCTCCGGCCCGAGCCACCGCAGCTGCGAGTCGGCCGTCAGGTCGCGCTGGAGCCCGCCCATGTCTGCGGCGATCGTCGCGACGTCCCGCCCGATCAGCGTCTGCACCTGCTGGCGGGCCGCGGCGACGCAGAGGTCGTTGCCCCGGCCGAGCGTGAACGTCAGCCCGAAACCGGACAGCGCCTCGTCGTCGGTGCGCAGCACGACGTAGGTGGCGGAGTAGTCGCCGTCGGCGTTCATGGCGTCGGACCCGTCCCTGGTCAGGGACGTGGGGAAGCGGACGTCCTCGACGTCGGCGCGGGTGATGACGGGCATGCGGTGGCCTTTCGGTCCTGACCCTCGTCAGCGGGTGAGCTCGGCGAGCAGCCCGCGGACGCGGGCGTCGATGTCGTCGCGGATGGGCCGGATCTCCGCGGCGCTGCGGCCCGCGGGGTCGGTGAGCTGCCAGTCGAGGTAGCGCTTGCCGGGGAAGACGGGGCAGGCGTCGCCGCAGCCCATGGTGACGACGACGTCGGCGGCCTCGACGGCGTCGGTGGTGAGCTTCTTCGGGAACTCCTGCGCCAGGTCGATCCCGATCTCGGCCATGACCTCGCGGACGACGGGGTTGACCTGGTCGGCGGGTTCGGAGCCAGCAGACGTGACGCGGACGGCGCCGGCGGCGTGGTGGTGCAGGAGAGCGGCGGCCATCTGCGAGCGGCCGGCGTTGTGCACGCAGACGAACAGGACCTCGGGCACGGCGCTCACGCGGCACACCCCGTCCAGCGGCGGCGCAGGGCCAGCGAGACGTAGACGAGCGCGACCAGGACGGGCACCTCGATGAGCGGCCCGACCACCCCGGCCAGCGCCTGCCCGGACGTGACCCCGAACGTCGCGATCGCGACGGCGATGGCGAGCTCGAAGTTGTTGCCCGCCGCGGTGAACGCGAGCGTCGTCGTGCGCTCGTAGGACAGCCCGATGGCCTTCCCGAACGCGTACGAACCCGCCCACATGATCGCGAAGTAGGCCAGTAGCGGCAGCGCGATCCGGGCGACGTCGAGCGGCTGCGACGTGATCGCGTCGCCCTGCAGCGCGAACAGCACGATGATCGTGAACAGCAGCCCGTAGAGCGCGAACGGGCCGATCACCGGCAGGAACCGCTCCTCGTACCACCCGCGGCCCTTGGCCTTCTCCCCGAAGCGGCGGGTGAGGAACCCGGCGACGAGCGGCACACCCAGGAAGATCAGCACCGACACCGCGATCTGCCACGGCGAGACGGCCAGGTCGGTCTGCGGCAGGCCCAGCCAGCCGGGGAGGACGTCGAGGTAGAACCAGCCCAGCGCCGCGAACGCGACCACCTGGAACACCGAGTTCACGGCCACCAGCACCGCCGCGGCCTCACGGTCACCGCAGGCCAGGTCGTTCCAGATGATGACCATGGCGATGCAGCGGGCCAGCCCGACGACGATCAGCCCGGTGCGGTACTCGGGCAGGTCGGGCAGCAGCAGCCAGGCCAGGGTGAACATCAACACCGGCCCGATGACCCAGTTGAGGATCAGCGACGACACGAGCAGCCGCCGGTCGCCCGTGACGGTGTCGAGCCGGTCGTAGCGCACCTTCGCCAGCACCGGGTACATCATGATCAGCAGCCCGAGCGCGATCGGCAGCGAGACGCCGTCGACGGAGATCGCGTCGAGCGCGGCGCCGAGGCCGGGGACCAACCGGCCTGCGAGCAGGCCGACGACCATCGCCGCGATGATCCAGACGGGCAGGAAACGGTCCAGCGTGGACAGCCGCCGGACGACGGGCGCGTCGGCCTCGGTGGAGACGGTCACGCGGACACCTCCTCGGCGACGAGGACGTCGGAGAGCAGCCGGATGCGCTCGGGAACGGCACGGTAGTAGATCCAGGTCCCACGGCGCTCGCTGGTGACCAGGCCGGCCTCGCGCAGCACCTTCAGGTGGTGGCTGATCGTGGGCCCGGACAGCTGAAACGGCGCCGAGAGGTCGCAGACGCACGCCTCCCCGCCGTCGTGCGCGGCGATCAGCGACAGCAGCCGCAGCCGCACCGGGTCACCGAGCGCCTTGAACGCCACAGCCAGATCGGCGGCCTCCTCGGCGCTCAGGGCCTCGCGGGTCTGCACCGACGTGCACAACGGGAGCTGTTTCAACACCCGTCTATCTTGATAGCTGTCGATACAGCCGCGCAAGTCCCGCAGCCGTCGAGTCAGCTCCGCGGGACGCTGCCCGCTGCGAGCAGCGCGGCGACGACCGCGACCCCGGCCAGCAGGAGGAACACCCGGGGGTAGCCGCCGAGCGGGCCGGCCAGAGCGGCGCCCGCCCACGGCGCCACGGCGGTGGCGAGCATCGCCGGCGCGGAGACGATCCCGTTGAGCCGGCCGTAGTGCGCGGCGCCCCAGCGGTCGGTGACCGCGGTGGCCTGCAACAGGGTGAAGATCCCGCGCACGGCACCGGCCAGCATCGCCGCGGCGATCAGCAGTCCGGCCGGGCCCGGCACGAGTGCGAGCAGCGCGGTGGTCGCCGCGGAGAGACCGAGCACCAGCACGGCACGGGCGCGGACGCGCGCCATCGCGGCCAGGCGACCGTAGCCGAGCCTGCCCAGCACCTGCCCGAGCCCGCCGAGGCCCAGCGCCCACGCCGCCGCGGACGTCGACAGGCCGCGCTCGGTCAGCAGCGGCACCTGGTTGACCACGACGGCGAACGCGGTGAACGATCCGCCCGCGATCGCGACGACGAGGAGCAGGAACGCCCGGCTCCGCACCACGTGGTCCGGACCGGCGCGTTCACCGGGCCGCGGAGCCTCGGCGGCCGGCCACCGCCCGCGCAGACCGAGCAGGTGCGCCGGGACCGTGACGGCAGCCAGCACGAGCCCGAGGACGAGGTAGGTGCCCCGCCACCCCAGGGGGCCGAGCAGCGCGGCGGTCAGCGGAGCGAAGATCGTGCTGGCCAGGCCCGCCAGCAGCGTCACCGCCGTCAGGGCGACGATGCGGCGCGGCCCCCACCAGCGGGTCAGCGCCGCGAACGCCGGCGGGTAGAGCGTGCCGGCCATCGCCACCCCGGCCAGCAGCCACGCGCCGGCGAACACCGGGAAGGTCGGCGCCCAGGCGATGCCGGCGAGCGCGGGCACGGCGAGCGCCGAGCCCGCCGTCATGACCCTGCGCGGGCCGATCCGGTCCAGCCACCGTCCCGCCGGGACGCCGACCAGTGCCGAGACCACCAGCCCGGCCGAGAACGCGGCGGTGACCGCGGGGACCGACCACCCGGTGTCCGCGGCGATCGACGGCGCGAGCACCGGGAACGCGTAGTAGAGGACGCCCCAGCTGATGATCTCCGTGAGGCAGAGGACCGCGAGCACGCGACGGAGCCCGGCGGCGGTCAGCACTCCGGGCTCCGCACACACATCGGCATGATCGGTCATCCTGCGTCGCGCGGGCTCAGTCCGCAGCGCCGATGTCGACGGCGACCGGACCGACCGGGGTTCCGCAGCACCCTCCCCCGGCCGGCGCGGCCTCGTCGAACAGGCCCGCCCCGCCGCACACCCCGGTCTCGGGCAGCACCAGCTCGACCCGCTCGGCCGCGTCCCGGTCGCCGGCGACGGCCGCGGCCACCGACCGGACCTGCTCGTATCCGGTCATCGCGAGGAACGTCGGCGCGCGGCCGTAGGACTTCATCCCCACCAGGAACACCCTCGGCTCCGGATGGGCCAGCTCGCGAGCGCCGTGCGGGTACACGTTGCCGCACGAGTGCACGTTCGGGTCGATCAACGGTGCCAGCACCCGGGGGGCCTGCAGAACCGGGTCGAGGTCCAGGCGCACCTCCGACAGCCACGACAGGTCCGGCCGGAAGCCGGTCAGCACCACGACCTCGGCCACCGGGCCGAGCCGGCGCCCGTCGAGCGACTCCAGCACCAGCCCGTCCAAGGCCCGGTGCACGGCGGCGGTGCGGAACCCGGTGACCGCGGTGATGTGGCCGGCCGCGACCGCCGCGGCGGCCCGCTGCCCGAGTAGCCCACGGGCGGGCAGCTGGTCGGCGTCGCCGCCGCCGAAGGCCGACCCGATCGCGCCGCGGCGCAACAGCCAGTCCACGTGCGTGCCCGGCGCCTGCGCCGCGAGCTCCGCGAACGCCACGAGCGCGGTCAGTGCCGAGTGCCCGCTGCCGGCGACCGCGATCCGGCGACCTGCGAACCGGGTCCGGACCGCCTGGTCAGCCAGGTCCGGTACCCGGTAGGAGATCCGGTCCGCCGCCGCGCCCTCCCCCACCGCTGCGAGCCCGTCGCCGCCGAGCGGGTTCGGGCCGGTCCAGGTGCCGGACGCGTCGACCACCGCGCGTGCGGTGATCCGCTCCTCGCCTGCGGCCGTCACCACGTGCACCGTCAGCGGTGTGGTGGCACGACCGGCGTCCACCACGCGGTCCCGGCCCCGCCGTGCCACGCCGGTCACCCGCGTCCCGAACCGGACCCGCTGCCCCAGCACGTCGGCGAGCGGCTGCAGGTAGAGCTCGGCCCACTCCCGGCCCGTCGGGTAGGCGTCCGGATCGGGGCGCACCCAGTCGGTGCCGGCGAGCAGCCGCCCCGCGGCCGGGTCGACGAGCTCGGCCCAGCGCGAGAACAGCCGCACGTGGTGCCACTGACGTACGCCGGCGCCCGCCGCTTCGCCGGACTCCAGCACCAGCGGCTCCAGCCCGCGCTCGGCGAGGTGCGCCGCCGAGGCCAACCCGACGGGGCCCGCCCCGACCACCACGACCGGCAGGTCGACCTCGTCCATCCCAGCCTCGTCCACGACAGCCTCCATCGACGCTCATCGATACGATGCGGCGGACTGTATCGACGCCCTTCGATTGACGCAACCATCGATCCCGGTCGATACTGGCGCCATGACCGCGAGCGGGACCACGAGCGCGGTGCTGCCGCTGAGCGACGTGTCGACCCCGCCGCCGGCCCAACTGGCCGCCGCCGACGCCGCGACGTACGCCGAGTGGTTCGCGTGCCTCGCGGAGCCGACACGCGTCCGGCTGCTGCACGCCGTGGCCGTCGCCGGGCACGCCACCACCGTGGGCGAGCTGACCGAGCAGCTCGGCATCAGCCAGTCCACCTGCTCGCACCATGTGCGCAAGCTCGCCGACGTCGGCTTCGTGACCCTGCGCAAGGAGGGCACCGCCACCCTCGTCTCGGTCAACCCGGCGTGCTGCACCGGCCTCCCCCACGCCGCCGATGCCGTCATGGGCCTGCTCGCACCGCGCCCGTGCTGCCCTGCCGACCTGCCCTCCGACGTCACCGTCCGGGCACTGCAGGACGACGACTGGTCCGCGGTCCGCCGGATCTATGCCGAGGGCATCGCCACCGGGGACGCCGGCTTCGAGACCGAGGTCCCCGACCGTCGTGAGCTGGCTCGGGACTGGCTCCCCGGCCACCGCTGGGTCGCCGAGGTGGACGGCCGCGTCGCAGGCTGGACGGCCGTGCGCGCCACCTCGGCCGGGCCGGTCTCCGCCGGCGTCGGTGAGACCTCCGTCTACGTCGGCGACGGCTTCCGCGGGCGCGGCGTCGGGCGGGCCCTGATATATCGCCAGGTCACGGCGGCCGACGCCGCGGGGCTCTGGACGCTGCAGACCACGATCTTCCCGGAGAACCGCGCCGGCATCGCCCTGCACCACTCGGCGGGCTACCGCACCCTCGGCGTCCGCGAGCGCATCGGCCGCCTCCATGGCAGCTGGCGGGACACGGTGTTCTTGGAACGCCGCCGGGCAGGCGACCCCGACTGACCGCGACGCACGTACGGGGCGCCGTGGGCTCCTCCGTGGCACGACGATCATGAGGAAGGTGCCGGTTTTCGATTTGAACATAGACTAAGCTGCGGGTCGGCGACCCGACCGGAGGAGACCCCGTGGCGCAGCCCGACAGCTCGTTCGACGCACTCGTGGTCGGCGCCGGCGCCGGCGGGCTGTTCGCGGCCGCACGGCTGGCCCACGCCGGCTACCGGACCCTCGTCGTCGAGCGGCTGGACAAGGTCGGCGGGCGCGCCTCCACCACCGTCATCGACGGCTTCAAGGTCAACGACGGCGCCATCGTCATCGAGCTCGGCGGGATCACCGAGGAGACGTTCGCCGAGGTGGGCGCCGAGTTCGAGGTGCGCCGCCCGGCCACCCCGGTGCTCTACCGCGTCGGCTCCAGGAACCTCGACGTCACCCGCGGCGGCTGGGGCATGCTGCTCTCGACGCTCACCCGCCAGGGCGCCAAACTGCTCTCCGGTATCGGCGCCGCCCGCGCCGACGACGACGCGCTGCCCGGCGAGGAGCTCTCCACCGCCGACTGGGTCGCGAGGTACAGCAGGAGCGCGGCGGTGCAGGGCGTGTTCCGCAACATGTGCGCGTCGGTGTTCGCCGCCGGGTCCGAGGAACTGCCCGCGCGGGTCTTCCTCACCTACTTCACCCGCAGGTCGGCGTTCAAGAAGTTCGGCTTCTGCCCCGACGGCACGATCGGGATCTGGGAGTCCCTCGCGGCCACGGTCACCGCCCGCGGCGGCGAGATCTGGCTGTCGTCCGAGGTCGAGGCGCTGCACGTCACCGACTGCCGGGTCACCGGGGCGAGGGTGCGCCGGGACGGCGAGACCGTCGAGGTCACGACGCGCGTCGCCGTGAGCGACGTCGGGCCGGCCGCCACCGTCGGCCTCGTCGGCGCGGAGAACCTGCCCGAGGACTACCGCGAGCAGGTGCGCGTCCACGACCGCCCGTGCTCGATGCTCGCCCTGAACTTCGCCAGCCAGGAGAAGCTGGTCGACGCCCCCGGGCTGCTGCTGTTCTCCGTCACCGAGCGCCTCTGCTACGTCGGCAACTTCACCGAGACCTGCCCCGAGATGGCCCCACCCGGCTGGCACCTCTACGTCGGGGCGTCGGTGCCGAAGCCCGCGGTCGGGGACTTCGACGAGGTCGCGGAGATCGAACTACTGCGCGCGGACCTGCGCGAACACGTGCCCGGCTTCGAGGACGCGCGCGAGCTGTCGGTCGCGGTGATGCGCGACGGGTGGCCGCCGCAGCGGGCCGTCGCCGGCCACGACCTGACCCACACCACGCCGATCGAGAACCTCTGGAACGTCGGCGACGGCGTCAAGGAGTACGCCAACGGCGGCACCACCGCGTGCGCCGAGACGGCCAAGCTCGTGGTCGACAAGATCCGCGAACAGCTACCCCTGACCGCCTCGGTCTGATGCCTCGGCTCGGTCCGTGACAGTGTCTGGGCGGGACGGGCGGCCTGGCCGATCAGACCGACACGCGCGTCCCGATCGTCGAGGGTGCGATGAGCCCCTCCTGGCCGGGCACCGGCGGGGTCCCGTAGATGAAGTACGTCTCGGCCGGCAGCGTGGCGCCGCCGATCGCGAGGCCCGTGTCGAAGTCGGCCATGTCCCAGGTGACCGTCTCGAAGTCGGGCTCGAGCTCCAGGATCCCGGAGTTGCCGAACAGCTCGATCCGGTTGCCCCCGGGCTCGAAGACGTAGAGGAACGCGCCCTGGGTGATGCCGTGGATGTCCGGGCCGGCCTCGATCTGGATGTCGTACTCCCGGCAGAGCTCCGCGGCGTCGGTGTTGTGCTGCGGCACGCCGTACCAGAAGGCCAGGTGGTGCAGCCGCCCCCGGGATCCCGTCGAGTCGAGCATGATCGCCATCTCGTGGCCAAGGATGTTCACGCTCATCCAGGCTCCGATCTCGGTGTCCGTGGTGAAGTCCACGACCCGTTCGCGGGTGCCGAATCCGAGCGTCTGCTCGAACAGCTCCTTCTGCACCGTCACGTCCGAGGCCATCAGGTTCACGTGGTCGAGCCGCCGCGGCGGCAGCCCCTTCAGCGGGCGCTTGGACCGCCGCGTCAGGATCTTGCTGCGCAGCTCCGGCGGTGCGAGGTACTTCTCGACGTCCCAGACCAGCTCCATCGGATGCCCGTCGGGCGACTCGAACGCGAACGTCCGGCCCACGCCCAGGTCGCCCTTCGTCCAGCCGCGGCCGAGGCCCGCGGCGTCGAGGGCGGCGGCCCGCCGGTCGAGCGCGTCGGCCGAGGTGGTGCGCCAGCCGAGGTTCGCCAGCCCGGGACCGTCGGCGGCGGTGACCTTGAGGCTGTGGTGGTAGGGATCCTCGTAGCAGCGCAGGTACACGGAGTCGCCCTGCCGGTCGACCTCCATCATCCCGAGCAGCTCGGTGAAGAACCACAGCGTGCCCTCGAGGTTGGGGGTCAGCAGCTCCGCGTGGGCGAGATGGGCGAGCTCGAAACGTGGGTTGGCCATGGTTCTCCTCGTCGAGTGGTCCCCGAGGCGCCGGTCGGCACCGACGCTGACGTTAGGAACGCCCACGCGTCGGCGACAGGCCTGCGTTTCGCCGAGCAGAACGCGGGCCCGTCAGAGCGAGTGCTGCAGCCGGTCCGCGAGGAGCCCGACGAAACGCGCGGGATCGGTGAGGTCCCCGCCCTCGGCCAGCAGCGCCATGTCGTGCAGCAGACGCGCGGTGTCGGCGGCCGCGTCGTCGTCGGGACGCTGCTCGTGAGCGGTCCGCAACGCCACCACCAGCGGGTGCTCGGGGTTGAGCTCCAGGATCCGCTTGATCCTCGGCATCTCCTGCCCCATCGCCCGGTACATCTTCTCCAGGGTCGGGGTCATGTCGCCGCTGTCACCGACGAGGCAGGCGGGCGACGTCGTCAGCCGGGAGGTCAGCCGCACCTCCCGCACCTCGTCGGCCAGGACCTCCCCCATCCACGACAGGAGCCCGGTGAACCGCCCGGCATCCGCGACCTCCTCCTCGGTCACCGCCTGTCCCTTGGCGATCGACGTCATCGGGGTGCCGTCGAACTCCGGCACGGAGTCGACCCACACCTCGTCGATCGGGTCGGTGAGCAGCAGCACCTCGTGGCCCTTCGCGCGCAGGGCCTCCATGTGCGGGGAGTTCTCGATCGCCGTCCGCGACTCGCCCGTCATGTAGTAGATCTGCTCCTGCCCCTCGGGCATCCGCTCCTTGTAGGCCGCCAGCGTGGTGGGCTCGGCGTCGTCGTGGGTGGAGGGGAACGAGCAGATCTCCAGGATCTGGTCGCGGTTGTCGGGGTCCTCGAGCAGGCCCTCCTTCACCGCGCGGCCCATCTCGGCCCAGAACGTCGCGTAGCGCTCCGGGTTCGCGGACCGCATGTCCTTGATCGTCGAGAGCACCTTGCGCACGAGGCGCTTGCGGATGAGCTGGATCTGGCGGTCCTGCGCGACGATCTCCCGGGAGACGTTGAGCGAGAGGTCGGCGGCGTCCACCACCCCCTTGACGAAGCGCAGGTACTCCGGGACCAGCGCCTCGCAGTCGTCCATGATGAACACCCGGCGTACGTAGAGCTGCACGCCGCGGCGGCGCTCGCGCAGGAACAGGTCCATCGGCGCGTGCGACGGCAGGAACAGCAGCGCCTGGTACTCGAACGCGCCCTCGGCCTGCAGCCGGATGGTCTCCAGCGGCTCCCGCCAGTCGTGGCTGACGTGCCGGTAGAACTCCGCGTACTCCTCGTCGGTGACCTCGCTGCGCGGCCGCGCCCAGAGCGCCTTCATCCGGTTCAGCGTGACCGGCTCCTCGGCGCCCGGCGGGGTCGTGCGGATCGGCCAGGTGATGAAGTCGGAGTAGCGCTCGACGATGCGCCGGATCGTCGACGGGTCGGTGTAGTCGGGCATCGCGTCGTCGGCGTCGGCAGGCTTGAGCGCCACGGTGACCGCGGTGCCCTGCGGGGCGTCCGCCACGTCCTCGATCGTGTAGGTGCCCTCGCCCGCCGACTCCCACCGCACCCCGGACCCGGCACCCGCACGCCGCGTGACGAGCGTGACGGAGTCGCCGACCATGAAGCTGGAGTAGAAGCCGATCCCGAACTTGCCGATCAGCTCCGCGGCCGCACCCGATTCCTGGGCATCAGCGGCCGCCCGCAGCGTGCTCAGCAGCTCCGCGGTGCCCGACTTCGCGATCGTCCCGATCAGCGACACGACCTCGTCACGGCTCATGCCGATGCCGTTGTCGCGCACGGTCAGCGTGCGGTGCTCCGGATCGGCCTCGATCTCCACGTGCAGGTCGGTGACGTCGGCCTGGAGGTCCTTGTCGCGGTAGGTCTCCAGCCGCAGCTTGTCCAGCGCGTCCGAGGCGTTGGACACGAGCTCGCGGAGGAAGACGTCACGGTTCGAGTAGATCGAGTGGATCATCAGCTGCAGCAGCTGCTTCGCCTCGGCCTGGAACTCGATCGTCTCGACGGCCATGTCCTGCGTGTCCTCTCGCTCGGCTTCGGCGGTGCGACGGGAGCTTATGTCCGCGGCCGGGCGCTGCTCGTCCGGGCCTGCCGGGTGGTGTCCTTGGACCAGCTGATCGACGACCTGTGGCCCGGCGCCCCACCGGCCCGGGCCGCGGCCACCGTGCAGGTCTTCGTGTCCAACCTGCGGCGGGCACTCAGTCGACCATGTCGGGCCGCTCGTAGGTCTGGCGCAGCACAGCGAGCAGAGCCGGGGAGCCGGACGTTCCTCGGCCTCCCGGTCGGCGCACCGCGCTGACCCGTCCGGTCCGGCATGCCCCGGGGCGCCGCCTCCTGCGGCGAGCCGGGGCGTGCGGGGTCCCGATGACCCGGTGCGTCACGTCCCTGCGGCGGGGACGGCCGGTGTGCGCGCCCCCGCCCGCTCCGCGCCGATGCCGGCCACCACGACGAACGCGATCCCCACGATCGGCGCCGGCCCGGGGGTCTGGTGCAGGGCGACGAGCCCCACGAGCAGTGCGATGGCCGGTTCGAGGCTCATCAACGTGCCGAACGCGGTGATCGTGAGCCGGCGCAGGGCCAGCAGCTCCAGGCTGAACGGGACCACCGGCAGCAGGACGGCCAGCCCGAGCCCGACGAGCACCGCGTGCCACGTCAGGTCGCCGACGACCGACGGCCCGACCAGCACGGTGGCGGCGATTCCGGCCACCGGCATCGAGACGGCCAGTCCCTGCAGCCCCGAGACCTCGTCGCCGACCCGCTGGGTCAGCAGGATGTAGCAAGCCCAGCAGGCCGCCGCGCCGAGCGCGAAGGCGACCCCGACCGGATCGACGCCGCCGTGCCAGGGCTCGGTCAGCAGGACCACGCCCACGGCGGCGAGGGTGGGCCACAGCTTCCGGCCTCCGCGACCTCGGGCGACGGCGACCCCGAGCGGGCCGAGGAACTCCAGGGCGCTGGCGGTCCCGAGCGGGAGCCGGGCGACCGCCGCCATGAACAGCAGCGTCACCCCCGCCGTGACGAGACCGAGCGCGACGCAGGACAGCACGGCGGCCCGGGTCATCCGCCACGGCCGGGGCCGGACCAGCACCAGCAGCAGCACCCCCGCCCAGGCGAGCCGCAGCCACGCCGCCCCCGCCGGGCCCACCTGGTCGAACAGGCTGATCGACACGGCCAGGCCGAGCTGCACGCAGAGCATCGAGGCGACCGCCATCGATGCGGCGGTCCGGGTGCCGACGCGGGTGCGGGGCGTCCGCGGGAGGAGGTCTGGTCCGGTCATGGGCCTAGTAGAGAACAGCTGGACCGTTCATGTCCACGTGCCGATTGTGGACATACTGTTCGACAATCATGAATGATTGACGCGTGGAGACCCGCCGCCTGCAGATGCTGGTCGAGCTCGCCCGGCGCGGGTCGATGCGCGCGGTCGCCGACGAGCTGGGCGTCACGACGTCGACGGTGTCGCAGCAGATCGCCGCCCTCGCCCACGAGTCGGGCACCGCCCTGGTCGAACCGGCGGGGCGGCAGGTCCGCCTGACCCCGGCCGGGCGACGGCTGGCCGAGCACGCGGTCACCATCCTCGCCGCGGTCGAGGCCGCGCGGCTGGACCTCGACCCCGACGCCGAGCCTGCGGGCACCGTACGGATCGCGGGCTTCGCCACGGCCATCCGCACGCTGCTCCCGATCATCCGCGACCTCGCCACGACCCACCCGGCGGTGCGGCTGCTCTTCTTCGAGCACGAGCCGTCCGAGGCACTCGAGCTGCTGGCCGACGCCGCCGCCGACGTCGCACTGGTCTACGACTACAACCTCGCGCCCCGCACGTTCGACTCCTCGGTCTCCGCGAAGCGGCTGTGGGCGACGCGCTGGAGTCTCGGCGTCCCTGACCCGCCGCAGGGGTCCGGCGCCGCCGACGTCGATGCGCTCCAGCATTTCGCGGCACATCGCGAGAGCGACTGGATCGTGAACTCGCGCAACACCGCGGACGAGGACGTCGTGCGCACCGTGGCCTCGATGGCCGGCTTCGCGCCGAGGATCACCCATCGGGCCGACAGCCTCGACCTCGTCCAGGACCTGATCGTCGCGGGCCTCGGCGTCGGCCTGCTCCCATCCGGCGTCCCGCCGCGGCCGGGGGTCCGGCTCCTCGGCCTCTCCCGCCCCGACGTCGCGCTGCGGTCCTACGCCGTGACCACCCGCGGACGTCGGACCTGGTCCCCGCTCGCGCTGCTTCTCGGCAGGCTGGCCCCGGGACCGGCCCGGGGATGAGCGGCCCCGCGTCAGAGCGTGTGGGTGCTGGAGCTCTGGTAGTCGGTGTAGGTGTAAGGGTTGTCGAGGATCTCGGTGTTCGGCACCTCGGGGTTCATCCCCTGCTCCCAGGCCTCCTCGCCGAGCTGCGATCGCAGGTGCTCGACGGTCCGCTCGACGGCGCCGCGTGCCGCGGCGAGGTCGACCCCCACCAGCCGGTGGTCGCGCTTCACGATCCGCCCGTTCACGATCACCGTGTCGACGTCGCCGCGCTGAGCCTGGAACGCCACGTGCCCGTGCGGGTTGAGCAGCGGGAACATCACGGGCGAGTGCTCGTTCCGGATAAGCACGAGGTCGGCCTCCTTCCCGACCTCGACGCTGCCGAGGTCGGACTCGCGGCCCAGCGCGCGGGCCCCCCGCGGGTGGCCCACTCGACCACCTGCTCGGCACGGAGCGAGGAGTGGGTGACGGTCTCGCCCTTCGCGTGCGCCTCCATGTGCTCGCGCGACCGGTCGGCGCCGAGCGTGCTGCGCATGGCGGAGAACAGGTCACCGCTCCACCACACCGTCGTGTCCATCGACAGCGACACGGGGATGCCGTGGGCGCGGATGGCCCAGGTGGGCGGGTAGCCCTGTCCGGCGCTCTGCTCGCTCTCGGTCGACACCGACACCGATCCGCCGGTGGCGGCGATGCGGTGGTAGGAGTCCGCTGACAGCGTGGCGCTGTGCACGTAGACCGTCTCGGGCGTCATGAAGCCGTGGTCGTGCATGAGCCGGATGCCGTCGTCGCCGGTGGCGCCCCAGACGCCGGCGTGGGTGGTGACCGCGGCGCCGAGGTCGCGGGCCACCTCGAACGCGGGCTTCTCGGGGAACGCGGGGTCCCCGGTGACGTCGAAGGCGATCTGGAAACCGAGCATGTCGTCCCCGGCGATGCGGCGGGAGACGAAGTCGCGGAACTCCGGCGCGCCGGTCCAGTTCGCAGGGGCGTCCTGGATGTTGCCGTAGGCCAGCACGAACCGCCCTGGCACGCTCTGCAGGGCGTCGACGGCCGCGTCGGCGTGCTGGGTGGTCTGCAGGCCGTGGGACCAGTCGACCGTGGTGGTCACCCCGGCGTCGATGGCCTCGATGGCACCGAGCACGTTGCCGGCGTGGACGTCCTCGGGGCGGAAGAGCTTGCCCGACTCCAGGTAGTACCAGACGAAGTACTGGGTCAGCGTCCAGTCGGCGCCGTAGCCGCGCATCGCGGTCTGCCACATGTGCCGGTGGGTGTCGATCATGCCCGGCATCACGATGCCACCGGCCGCGTCGATCTCGACGGCGCCGTCCGGGACGACGAGGTCGACACCGACGGCGGCGATCCGGTCGTCGACGACCAGGACGTCGTGACCGGTCAGGACCCGCCGCGCGGCGTCGACCGTGAGGACGGTGCCACCCCGCAGGACAATGGGGCGCCCGGCGGGATCGTCGTCGGACCGGGTCATCGAGTTCGCTCCTCCTACTGGGCGGACGAGTGTCCGCCTGGCGGCATAGTGCGGATCGGGACACTGTCGAGCACACCGGTGACGGTGTCAATCCGCCATCAGCCGCCCCAGCCGGCGCGGCACACCGACGACGATGTCCGCCATGCGGACACACGCGGCTACGCTGCGAATGCACACGCGAGACAGCCGAGGAGGTGCCGTGCCGCGCGACGGAACGGGTCCGGACTTCATCGAGGCGCTCGCGCGCGGCCTGGAGGTCATCGCGGCGTTCCGGCCCGACCGCCCGACGATGACGCTCGCCGAGGTGGCGGCCGCCACCGACCTGGCTCGGCCGACCGCACGCCGGATCCTGCTGACCCTCCGGGAGCTGGGCTACGTCCGCGAGGCCGGCCGCGGCTACGCCCTCACGCCCCGCGTGCTCGAGCTCGGCGTCGCCTACGTCCGGTCGATGGGACTGTGGGACGTCGCGCGCCCCCACCTGGAACGTCTCGTCGAGAAGACGAACGAGTCGTGCTCGATCGCCCAGCTCGACGGCTCCGACATCGTCTACGTGGCCCGCGTGTCGGTGCCCAAGATCGTGTCCCTCGCCGTCCAGATCGGCACCCGGTTCCCCGCTCTGCCGACGTCGCTGGGCAAGGTGCAGCTGGCCGCGCTGCCGCCCGGCGAGCTGGACCGCGTGCTCGCCGAGCCGACGCGGTCCGGACTGACCCCGCGTTGGCAGCCGGACCGCACCGAACGCGACGCCGTGCTGCGCGACGTGCGCGCCCGCGGCTGGGCCCTGACCGACGAGCAGCTCACCCTCGGCATCCGCTCGGTCGCCGCGCCGCTGCGGGACGGGGCCGGCCGGGTCATCGCGGGCGTCAACGTGAACTGCCACGCCGCCGAGACCACGGTGAAGTACCTCCTCGACCACCACCTCCCGCTGCTCCTGCAGGCCGCCGGGGAGATCAGCGCCGACTTCGCACGGTTGGAGAGCGTCCCCCACGTCACGGTGCCGGCGTCCCAGCCTCCCCTCCCCCCGGCCGTCCCGATCACTTGACGACGGCCGGTCCCCGCGAGCACGATCGTGTTTGCGGACGACTGTCCGCTATAGGGACAGAGGGAGACGCGGATGACGGACGACGCTCCGGGGCGGCCGACCGGAGGCGGGCCGTTGTCGGGCGTGCTCGTGGCGGACTTCTCCCGGGTCCTCGCCGGGCCGTACGCGACGATGCTGCTGGCCGACATGGGCGCCGAGGTCGTCAAGGTCGAGGGTCCGCAGGGTGACGAGACGCGCACCTGGATGCCGCCGGTGCGCGACGAGGTGTCCACCTACTTCCTCGGGGTCAACCGCGGCAAGCGCTCGATCGCCCTGGACCTCCGGGACGAGACCGATGCCGCGGCCGGCCGCGAGCTCGCCCGCCGCGCGGACGTGGTGATCGAGAACTTCAGGCCCGGCGGCCTGGCCAGGTACGGCCTCGACTACGACAGCGTGCACGCCGCCAACCCGACCGCGGTGTACGCGTCGATCAGCGGGTTCGGGTCCGGCGCCGGTAGGCACGTTCCCGGCTACGACCTGATGGTGCAGGCCATCTCGGGCCTGATGAGCCTGACCGGCGACCCGGACGGGCCGCCGTACCGGGCCGGGATATCCGTGTTCGACGTCATGGCCGGTAACCACGCCGTGATCGGCATCCTCGCCGCCCTGCGTCACCGCGACGCGACGGGCCAGGGCCAGCACGTCGAGGTCAACCTGCTGTCCTCGGCGTTGACGGGGCTGGTGAACCACAGCTCGGCGTTCGTCGCAGGCGGCGTGGTGCCCTACCGGATGGGCAACGCCCACCCCAGCGTCTTCCCCTACGAGCCGTTGCCCACCAAGGACGACGACCTGATCGTCGCGGCCGCGAACGACGGCCTGTTCCGCAAGCTCTGCGGAGTGCTCGGGATCCCGGAGATCGCGGTGGACCCGCGCTTCGCCCGCAACGCCGACCGCACCCGCAACCGCGAGGAGCTGCGCCCGATCCTCACCGAGCGGCTCGCGACCCGCGGCGCCGTGGAGTGGTTCGACCTGCTCGTGGACGCGGGCGTGCCGTGCGGGCCGATCAGCACCATCGACGGCGGGTTCGCGATGGCGGAGCGCTTCGGCCTCGACCCCGTCGTCGAGGTCGGCGAGGGCGACCGCGCGATACCGACCACGCGGCACCCGATCCGCTTCTCGGAGACCCCGGTGAGCTACCGCCTGCCCCCGCCCGAGCTCGACGAGCACGGCGTCGAGCTGCGCCAGTGGCTGAGCACGCCGGAGGAGGACGACCGTGGCTGAGCGTCCGACCTACGAGACCGCGCTCGGCGCGTCCACCCCGGAGACGATCACTCTGCTCGGCCGGGACCTGGCGCAGGACGTGATGGGGAAGGTCGGGTTCGGGGAGCTGGCGTTCTGGCTGGCCACCCAGCGCCGTCCGAGCCCGGGCGAGACCAGGGTGTTCGAGGCCGTGCTGGCCGCGCTCGCCGACCACGGCTTCACCCCCACCGCCATCGTCACGCGCCTGACCTACCTGTCGGCTCCCGACTCCGTGCAGGGGGCGCTCGCGGCCGGGCTGCTCGGCGGCGGGTCGCGGTTCCTCGGTGTCACCGAGGACTGCGGCCGGTTCCTGCACGACGTGCTCGACGCGGTCGACGGGCCGCTGCCCACCGACGACGCCGGCTGGGACGCCCTCGCCCTGACGACCGTGCAGGCCCGGCGGGAGGCGAAGAGGTTCGTGCCAGGCCTCGGCCACCACGTGCACAAGGACGGCGACCCCCGCACCCCGCGGCTGATGCAGATCGCCACGGAGGAGGACCTGTTCGGGCCGCACCTGGCACTGTTCGCCGCGATCGGCCGCGTGCACCCTCAGGCCCTCGGGACGACCCTGCCGCTCAACGGTGCCGGCGTCTGCGGGGCCGCGCTGGCCGACCTCGGGCTGCCCCTGGAGCTGCTGCGCGGGTTCGCGCTGCTCGCCCGCACCGCCGGGCTGATCGGGCAGCTCGCCGAGGAGCTGCGCCACCCCGTGGGCAACGACATCTTCCTGTCGGTGGACCTGAACAACCGCTCCGTCGACCCCGACCCCTACGAGGCCGGAGGCCCGCATGGCTGAGCTGGTCGCGGTGATCGATCCACCCAGCACCTGCATCGACGGCGAACGCAGCACCTGGCTCCCGTTCGACGACACCGAACGCGCCGCCCTCGCCGGGCACGGAGCGCTTCGGCGGGTGGCGCTACGAGTCCTGCCCGAACTCCATCAGGCCCCGCCGCGGGCGAGGTCCCGGAGCCGGAACTTCTGCACCTTGCCGGTGGCCGTCATCGGCAGCGCGTCGACGAGCACCAGCCGCTCGGGCAGCTTGTACGGGGCGATCCGCCGCTCCGTGCGCAGGTAGGACGTCAGGTCCTCCAGCGTCGGCCTCGCCCCGTCCGCCGGGACGACGATCGCGGCCGCCCGCTCGCCGAGCCGCTCGTCGGGGTAGGCCACCACCGCCGCGGCCACGACCTGCGGGTGCGTGACGAGGTGGCCCTCGACCTCGCCGGCGCTGATGTTGGTGCCGCCGCGGATGATGATGTCCTTGAGCCGGCCGGTGACGCGGACGTAGCCGTCGGCGTCGGCGCGGCCGAGATCGCCCATGTGGTGCCGGCCCTCGCCGTCGATCACCGCCGCGCTGCGCTCGGGCTCGCGCCAGTAGCCGAGGATCGCGCCGGGCCCCCGGTAGCAGATCTCGCCCTCCTCGCCGGGTCCCGCCTCGCCGCCGTCGGGGCCGATGATCGTGATCTGCACGCCGTCGAGGGCGGGCGAGCCGTCGGAGCTCGACATCCGCTCCAGGGAGTCCCCGAGGTGGCAGCAGGTGGCGGCCATGACCTCGGACGCGCCGTAGAGCGGCACCAGGTGCCCGTTGACGAAGAGCCCGGCGAACTCCTTCGCCAGCGACTCCGGGATGGGCGCGCCCGCACAGAGCCAGAAGCGCATCGACGAGACGTCCGGGTGCTCCCCGCGGGCCGCATCGAGGGCCATGCGCACGAACGGGGTGGCAGTGGCCGTGGCCGTGCAGCCGTACTCGGCGATGCGTCGCAGACCCTCCGAGGGCTCCCAGACGTCGAGCAGGTGGGTCTGGGCCCCGACGGCGAGCGGCACGAGCAGCCCGACCACCAGCCCGGTGGCGTGGGCGACCGGGGACGGCATGAACATGACATCGTCGGGGGTCATCCGGAAGACGTCGTGCGCGAGGCCGCGGCCGCTGAAGTCGAGGGTGTTCCAGGTGTGGACGCAGCCCTTGGCCGTGGACTCGGTGCCGGAGGTGTAGACGATGAGGTGCGGCGCGTCGGGATCGGGGTGCGGGCCGAGGACGGCGGCGCCCGGCACCGTGTCGCCGGCGCACGCCTCGTCGAAGGACAGCTCGCCCTCCTGCGTGTCGCCGCGGGCGATCAGCAGCGAGCGCAGCTCGGGGCACTCGGCGCGCAGCGCGCGGAACATCTCGGTGTGGTCGAACGACCGGAAGACCCCCGTGGTCACCGCGGCCACCGCACCGGAGTTGTTCAACACGTGCGCCACCTCGGTGTGCCGGTACACCGTCATGATCGGCACCATCACCGCGCCGATGCGCGCGACCGCCAGGTAGGACACGGCGAACTCGGCCCAGTTGGGCAGCTGGACGGCTACCCGGTCGCCGGGGCGGACGCCCAGGTCCAGCAGCCGCTCGCCGAGCCGGTAGGCACGGTCACGCACCGTCGCGTAGTCGAGCTCCACCGTGCCGTCGGAGACGAAGCGCCGCTGCGGGTGCTGCTCCGCCCAGCGGTCCAGCAGCGCGGCGGCCGAGCCGCCCTGCCACCACCCGCGCGCTCGGAACTCCTGGATCGACGTGGCCCCGAAGCGGCCCTCGGCGGTCAGCTCCCACGTGGTGTCCATCGCGACCATCGCCAGCCTCCGCAGCACTGCGCCATGACCACGGCGGACGCCGCGATCAGGAAAGGTGGTCCTCGCGTTCTGGCCGTAAAATATGAAGGTCGGACCAAAACGTCAAGTGTCCCGCCTTGCCTGGCCCCCATCTCTGGTCATAAGGTCGTACGGTCAGACCGAACGGCCGACAACGAGGACGGGGCCCGCGCAGTGAAGACCGACGAGTTCACCGACGTCACCTACGAGGTCGAGAACGGCCTCGCCACCATCACCATCAACCGGCCCGACCGCTACAACGCCTTCCGCGCCCGCACGGTCGACGAGCTCGTCCTCGGCTTCAAGCTCGCCTGGGCCGACGACACCGTCGGCACCATCTGCCTGACCGGCGCCGGCGACAAGGCCTTCTGCACCGGCGGCGACCAGAAGCAGCGCATGGAGTCCGGGGACTACGGCCCGTCGGAGAGCGGCCTGTTCGAGGTCGACGCACTGCACCGCGTGATCCGCGACGTCCCCAAGCCCGTGATCGCGGCCGTCAACGGCTTCGCGATCGGCGGCGGCCACGTGCTGCACCTGCTGTGCGACCTCACCATCTCCGCCGACACCGCCGTGTTCGGCCAGAACGGGCCCCGGGTCGGCTCCTTCGACGCCGGCTTCGGCACCGGCCTCATGGCCCGCGCCATCGGCGAGAAGCGCGCCCGGGAGATCTGGTTCCTCTGCCGCAAGTACTCACCGCAGCAGGCCGAAGCCTGGGGACTGGTCAACAAGGTCGTCCCCGCCGACCAGCTGAAGGCCGAGGTCCGGGCCTGGGCGGGCGAGATCATGCAGCTCTCCCCCACCGCGCTCAAGGTGCTCAAGCAGTCGTTCAACACCGACACCGAGCACTTCGCCGCGATCGGGCAGATGGCCTACTCCGCGCTGAAGCTGTTCGGTGAGTCCGCCGAGGCGCAGGAGGGCATCACCGCGTTCAACGAGAAGCGCAAGCCCGACTTCGCGAGCTACCGCAGCCACTGAGATGAGCCGCACCGGCAGCCCGTATGCGCCCGATCTCCTGGCGGGCAAGCGCATCCTCATCACCGGCGGCGGCACCGGCCTCGGCCGGGGCGTGGCGCGCCACCTCGTCGAGCACGGCGCGCAGGTCCACCTCTGGGGGCGGCGCCCCGCGGTGCTGGAGGAGGCCGCCGCGGAGCATCCCGGCACGGTGCACCACCAGACCGTCGACGTCCGGGACGGTGCCGGGGTCGACGCGGCGATGGGCGAGCTGTGGGACCGGTACGGTCCCCTGACGGGGGTCGTCAACAACGCGGCCGCGAACTTCATCGCGCCGACCGAGTCGCTGAGCCCGCGTGCCTTCGACGCCGTCTCCTCGACGGTCATGAAGGGGTCGTTCCACACCACCCACGCAGCCGGCCGTCGCTGGATCGCCGAGGGCCTCCCGGGATCCGTGCTGTCGACGCTGACGACATGGGTGTGGACGGGGTCCGCGTTCGTCGTGCCGTCGGCCATGGGGAAGGCCGCGGTGCACGCGATGACGATGTCGCTGGCCGTCGAGTGGGCGCGGCACGGGATCCGTCTGAACGCGCTGGCTCCGGGACCGATCCCGACCGAGTACGCCTGGGAGATGCTCAACCCGACGCACAAGAGCTCGGTGGGCGCCACCCAGGCCGACCAGATCCCGATGGGCCGCACCGGCACCGTCGAGGAGCTGGCCAACCTGACGATGTTCCTGCTGTCCGACGCCTGCCCCTATCTCACCGGCCAGACGATCGCGATGGACGGCGGCCAGATGCTCGCCGGCCCCGGCACGTTCGCCGCTCTGACGTCGCTCACGGCGGACGACTGGACCGCGATCCGCGAGAAGAGCAAGGCCGCCACCGCGGCCACCAGGTCCCAGCGCGCCTGACCGCCCAGGCCGGGTTCGTCCGCACCGCACACCCGTTGTCGTGCTCGCCAGCACGACCTCGGCGCCGTCCGGGTGCTCGGGGTCGACCGCGACCGAGCGGCGGCCGCGGTCGAGCAGCGGGCCGGTGAACGCGGTCGTCGGCTCAGGACCCCGCGGAGCGGTGCGCTGCGTCGAGGAAGGACGCCACCAGCGCGGGATCGTCGTAGTACGGGTCCACGCCACGGCGGCGGCTGTAGGCGAACAGCACGGCGAGCTTCCACAGCGCCAGCGTGGTGTACCAGGCGAGGCCGGAGAGGTCGCGGCCCGTCGCGGCGGCGTAGCGGGCCGCCAGCTCGGCGCGGTTCGGCCAGCCCTCCTCCAGGACCGCCGCCCCCAGCGCACCCGTGGGCGTCAGCGGCTCCCCCGGCTCCGGGTACGAGGCCAGGAAGTAACCGACGTCGAACAGCGGGTCGCCGAGTGTCGCGAGCTCCCAGTCCAGCACGGCGGCCACGCGTCCCGGTGGCTCCGCGCCGAGGATGACGTTGCCCAACCGGTAGTCGTTGTGGACGATCGCGGCGCCGGACTCGGACGGGGCGTGCTCCTCCAGCCAGGTGTCGACCGGGCGGAACTCCGCGGGCAGCACGCCCGCCTCGTCGGCGACCAGGCGGCGCATCCGCCGCAGGTGGCGCAGGTTGAACCCCTCCGGACGGCCCAGATCGGCCAGGCCGGCCGCATGCCGGTCGACGGCGTGCAGCGCGGCGAGGGTGTCCACCAGCGACTCCCCGACGGCGCGGCGGGCGGACGCCAGCGCGGGCGGCGTCACGGTCGTGACGACCGGGCCGGCCACGAAGCTCGTCACGGCGAGCGGGCTCTCGACCACCTCGCCGGCCTGCGCGGTCGCGAGCACCGCCGGCACGGGTACCCCGGTGCCGGCGAGCGCCGCGACGAGCCGGGCCTCGCGCAGCACGTCGTGCGCGCCGGGCGGGATCGGAGGGGGCGGCGGGCGCCGCACGATCAGGCGCGTGGCGCCGTCGGAGACGAGGTCGGTGAGGTTGGAGTGGCCGTCACCGATCCGCGTGGCGGTCAGCGGCCCCGCGCACAGGTCGCGATCGCGCAGGAACCCTTCGAGCGCCTTCAGCTCCGGCCCGGACCACTCCCCGGTCATCGGCCGCTCTCGATCAGGTGCTCCAGGTACGCCGTGGGCCAGTGCGTCTCCCACTGCCCCGCGCCGGGCTCGCCGTCGATCGTCGCGTCGCAGGCCGACTCCCAGATCTCCGTGCCCGCCTTGACGTTCGACGGGAGCTTGATCAGGCCGTACCGGTCGAGGACGACGTGGGTGCGGCCGCCCTCGACGTCGACGAGCACGGCGTCGAGCCTGCGCTGGGTCATGTCGTCGTCGTATCCGGCCGTGTGCTCGATGTGCGAGACGCCCACGGTCCGGCCGTCTCGCACCACGCAGCCGGCGAAACCCCACTCGCCGCGGGCGATCCAGATCCAGCCGTTCACCGCGCGGCCGGAGTCGGTGTAGGCCACGAACCACTTCCAGTGGTGCGGGAGAGCCCAGTCCCGGGTGCCCCAGGAGTGGTCCCGGTGGCCCATCCGCCGGTCCCACTCGATCCGGCGTGTCGACCCGCCTCGGCCGGCCACCTCCAGGAAGCCGTTCACCCGGCCCGACTGCTCCAGCCGGTTCGCCGCGAACCAGGACGGCAGGCCGTCAGGGTTGTCGTGGTAGCTGAACGCGTCGTGGACCGCCTCGAACGAGTACTCCAGCCGCACGTTCTCGCTGTGGTAGGCCACCTCGGCGGTGCGGCGCAGCTCGGGCTGCTTGACGGTCAGACCCTCGAACGTGAAGTCGTCGAGGTCCATGTCGGCGCCGACCGTGCCTCCGCCCAGGTCGAGCACGAGGGGGTCCTTCTCCGCCCCCCATACGCACACGTTGTAGCCGACGCGGCCGCGGTCGGTCAGGTAGAGGTAGATCTGCAGGCCGAGCCGCTCGTCCGGCATGATCATCTCCCAGAACAGGGAGTCGCGCATCCGTCCGCCCGGAGCGGGCCAGTGGCGCAGGTCGTCCTTCGGACCGAACACTTCCTACCTCCCGGTGAAGTTCGCGGAGCGGCCCTCGCGGAAGGCCGCGAGAGCCTCGGGCATGTCCTCGCCCCTGGTCAGCAGCGCCTGGCCCCGGTTCTCCAGCTCGCACGCCGCGGCGTAGGACGCGACCTCGAGGTTGCGCTGCAGCGCCCGCTTCGACATCCGGACCCCGCCCGGCGAGTTCGCCGAGATCGCCATGGCGAGGGCGAACGCCTCCGCGACGGGATCGGCCACGACGCGGTTGACCAGCCCGATCCGCTCCGCCTCCGCGGCACCGACGACCCGCCCGGTGAACGCGATCTCCGCGGCGCGCCCGGGCCCGACGAGGCGGGGCAGCGTCCAGGACGTGCCCAGCTCGCCGGCCGAGAGCCCCACCTTGACGAACGAGCACGCGAACTTGGCGCTGGGCGCGGCCAGCCGGATGTCGGCGGCGAGCGCGAGCGACATCCCCCCGCCCGCCGCCGGGCCGTGGATGGCGGCGATCACCGGGAACGGCAGGCCGCGCAGCGCCGCGATGCCGCCGGCGGCCAGCTCCTGGAAGGCCAGGAACTCCCGCACCCCCATCTTGGTGATCACGTCGATCTCGGCGAGGTCGAAGCCCGCACAGAACGCCTTCTCCCCCGCCCCGCGCACGACCAGCGCGCGGGCGCCGGAGTCGCGCAGGGCGAACGCCGCCGTGGCGTACTCGTCGAACATCGTCACGGTCTGGGAGTTGGCCCGGTCGGGCCGGTTCATGGTCAGCACGGCGACGCCGTCGTCGCGCAGGTCGAGGCCGAGGGTGTCCAGCTCGGGGAGCATCGGTCACCGCCCCGTGAACTGCGGCGCGCGGCGGGACCGGAACGCGTCGAGCGCCTCCGGCATGTCCTCGCCGCGGGTCAGCAGGGCCTGGCCGCGGTTCTCCAGCTCACACGCCGCCGCATAGGAGGTGACCTCCATGTTCGCCTGCAACGCCCGCTTGGACAGCTGCACGCCGCCCGGCGAGTTCGCGCAGATCAGCCCGGCCATCTCCAGCGCCGCCGGCATCAGCTCCTCGGCGGGCACGACCCGGTTGACCAGCCCTGCGCGCTCGGCCTCGGCGGCGTCCATCATCCGGCCGGTGTAGGCGAACTCGGCCGTGGCGGCCGGCCCTATCAGGCGGGTGAGCAGCCAGGACGCCCCGAGATCACCCGCCGAGAGGCCGATCTTCACGAACGCCGCGTTGAACTTCGCCGCCGGGGAGGCGAGGCGGATGTCCGCGGCCAGGGCGAGCGACAGCCCGCCACCGGCGGCGGCCCCGTTCACCGCCGCGATGACGGGCACGCGGATCGACCGGATCGTCGCCAGCCCGCGCGCAGCCCGCTCCTGCAGGTCGAGCATGCCCATCGCGCCCAGCGAGGTGAGCTTCTCGGCGTTCGCGAGGTCGTAGCCGGCGCAGAACGCGCGGCCCTCGCCGGTCAGGATCAGCACGCGCAGCGCGTCCTCCTGGTCCAGCGCCAGCGCCACCGCCTCGAGCTCGCGGAACATGAGGTCGGTCATCGCGTTGAACCGGTCCGGCCGGTCGAGGGTGAGCACGACGACCCCGTCGCGCGGGCGGTCCAGCCTCAGCGTCTCGAGTGCTGGGATGGTGTGGCGCATCGGAGGTCCTCTCAGGGAAGCGCGGGCTGGGGGGCGGGCAGGGTCATGGCGTGGAGGAGCTGCCGGGTCGCGTGCTCCGCGTCCTCGGGCGAGAGCCCCCAGACGGGCGCGGCCAGGTTCAGGTGGTCGACGTCCGCCTTGTGCTCGGCCACCCGGCACGCGAGCTCGGCGGGCCTGCAGGCGACCCCGATGGCGTCGATCATGTCGTCGGGCACCGCGCGGGCCATCGCCGCGCCGTCGCGCTCCTTCGCGGCCACCCGGATCCGGTCCTGCGCGGCACCCCAGCCGTGCAGCGCCATCAGCCGGTCGTAGGTCCGCGCCGGCACGTACTGCGCGATCGCGAACGCCAGACGCCGACGAGCCGCCTCCTCGTCGTCGTCCACCGCGCACATCCGGATGCCCTTCACCACGAACCCGTCCAGGCTCCGCCCCGCCGCCTCGGCGCCGCGCGCCAGCTCGGGCCGGATCACCTCGTCCAGGTAGGCGGTGGTCGTCATCGGGTGCGCGACCAGTCCGTCGGCCACCTTCCCCGCGACGCGGACCATGCCGGCGTTCACCCCGGCCGTCCAGATCGGGAGCCGCTCCTGGAACGGCGCCGGCGTCTCCGCGGTCGGGGCCAGATGGACGCGGTAGAACCGACCGTCGTGGTGGACGGGCCCCTCGTGCAGCCGCCACAGCTTCCGCAGGACCTCGATGAGCTCCTCCATCCGCGCGGCCGGCGCGTCCCCGCTGACGGAGAGCCAGTTCTCGAGCATTCCACGGGTGCCGTTGCCGAGCCCCAGGACCACCCGGCCCTCGGACAGCTCGTCGAGGTCCCGAGCCTCCGCGGCCCAGATCAGCGGCGACCGCCCGGCCCCGTAGGCGATGTTCGACCCGATCCGGACGCGTGACGTCCCCGCGGCGAGCATGGTCATGGGGACGGTGGCGGAACGGTTGTAGAGCTCCCCGGTCCACACCGCGCCGAACCCGGCGTCCTCCGCGAGGGCGGCGATCTCCGCCGCCCGGCGGAAGCGCTCGGTCCCGCGGCCCGCGCTGAAGATCGTCAGCCCGTACCCGTCGAGTCGCATCGTCGCGCTCGCTCCCTCGGTCATGTGCATCTCGGGGTCACCGCCGAACCTCGTGTCAGTCGAACTTCGGGGCGCGCTTCTCCAGGAACGCGGTGATGCCCTCGCGCCCCTCGCCGTGCGCGAAGAGCTCCTCGACCTGCGCGGCCTCGAAGCGAGCCCCCTCGTCGAGCGGGAGGTCGAACGCGGCGTCGACGGACCGGATCACGGCGCCCAGCGCCGGGCGGGACAGCGACGCCAGATCCGCGGCCAGGGCCAGCGCGCCGTCCAGAGCGTCGCCGGCCGCCGTCACGCGGTCGACGAGCCCGATGGCCGCGGCCTCCGCGGCCGGCACCTCCCGCGCCGTGAGCATGATCTCCAGAGCCCGCCCGCGTCCGACGAGCCGCGGCAGGCGCTGGGTGCCACCGGCACCCGGGACCAGACCCAGCTTGACCTCCGGCAGCCCGAACCTCGCTCCCGCACCGGCCACGCGCAGCGTGCACGCCATCGCGAGCTCCATGCCGCCACCCAGCGCCCGTCCCTCGACAGCGGCGATCGTGATGCGCCCGGAGCCGGCGAGCCGGTCCAGCGTTCCGCGCAACCGGGTCCCGTAGGCGGCGAACCCAGCCGCGTCGATCGAGGCCATGTGCTTGATGTCGGCGCCGGCGGCGAAGAACCCCGGCACCGCCGAGGCGATCACGATCGTGCGGACGTCCGGCCGCCGGTCGGCCTCGTCGAGCACGGCGGTCAGCCCGTCGATGATCGGGAGACCCAGTGCGTTGGCGGGCCGGCGGTCCAGCGTCACGACGAGGACGCCGTCGGGGGCGTCCTCCCAGGTCACGGGCGTGGTGTCGGTCATCGTCACGCCATCGTCAGACCGCCGCTGACGGACAGCGTCTGGCCTGTGATGTAGCCGGTGGCGTCGGAGGCGAAGAACGCGACGGCGGCGGCGATGTCGGCGGGCTCCGCCAGCCGGCGCATCGGCACGCCGCGGGTCATGCCCGCCAGCACCTTCGCCCCGTCGCCGGACTTCTCCGCGAACGCGCGCAGCATCGGGGTGTCGGTCGGACCCGGGCACACGGTGTTGGCCGTGACGCCCTTGGAGGCCACCTCGCGGGCGAGGGTCTTGGTGAACGCGATGATGCCCCCCTTGGCCCCGGAGTAGACGGCCTCCAGCGACGAGCCGACGCGCCCGGCGTCGGACCCGATGTTGATCACCCGGCCCCAGCCGCGCTCCATCATCCCGGGCACCACCGCGTGCGAGACGCGCAGCATCCCCTTGAAGTTGATGTCCAGGACCCGGTCCCAGAAGTCCTCGGTGGTGTCGACGAAGTTCATGAAGTCGTCCCAGCCGGCGTTGTTCACCGCGACCTCGACGGGCCCGAACTCGGCGGTGACGGTCTTGACCGCCGACTGCACGGAGGCGGTGTCCGTGACGTCGGCCTGCACGGCCAGCGCGGTGCCGCCGGCCGCGCTGATCGACTTCGCGGTGGCCTGCGCGGTGTCGAGGTTGAGGTCGACGACGGCGACCTTGAAGCCCTGGGCCCCGAGTGTGGTGGAGATGCCCTGGCCGATGCCCTGGGCGCCACCCGTGACGAATGCCGTTCTACCGCTCATGTCTGTCCTCTCAGGAGTGCTTCCCGGTGCTGCGGGGCCGCGATCGCCGCGAGGCGTGCGGCTCGTGTGGAGAGGGGGCAGCCCCGCAGATGCGCGACGCCGTGCTCGGTGACGACGACGTCCACGTCGGCGCGGGCGGTTGTCACCGTCGCGCCCCGCAGAGCGGCCACGATGGTCGACTCCCCGCCGGCCAGGGAGCGCAGGGCGATGATCGAGCGCGCACCGGTGCGGGCGGCCGCTCCGGAGAAGTCGGCCTGGCCGCCGACGCCTCCGAGGTAGCGCCCGCGCGCGACCTCGGCGCCCACCTGTCCGGTCAGGTCGACCTCCAGAGCGGAGTTGATCGAGACCAGGCGACCGAGCCGGGCGAGCACCCGCGCGCTGTGGGTGTAGCTGGCGGGCCGGAACTCGACGGGCATCTCGCCGAGCCGGGCGTACAGGTCGGCGCTGCCGATGGCGGTGCCGGTGACGACCAGACCCTCGTCGATCTCCTTGCGGCGCCCGGTGATCACTCCCTTGTCGACGAGCCGCAGGACGCCGTCGGTCATCATCCCGGAGTGGAAGCCCAGGTCCCGGTGCCCGGACAGGCCGTCCAGCACCGCAGCGGGGAGTGAGCCGACGCCCACCTGGATCGTGTCGCCGTCCTCGACCAGGCCCGCGACGTGGGTGGAGATGGCCGCGTCGATCTCGTCGGGGGAACGGTCCGGGGCCTCGGGCAGCGGGCGGTCGGTCTCGACCACCGCGGCGAAGCGGTCGAGCGGGATTCCGGGGGTTCCGCGGGTCGCCGGCATCCGGTGGTTGATCTCGGCGACCAGGACGCGGGAGTGCAGGACCGCGTCCGCGGCGTAGTCGGCGCCGATCCCGAGGGAGCACAGGCCGTCGGGGCCGGGAGGCGCGACCTGGACGAGGCCGACGTCGCCGGGCAGCAGCCGCTCGGCGAACAGCCGCGGCAGCGCCGAGTAGTGGGCCGGGACGATCTCCAGGCCGGGAGCACGCCGCAGCTCACCCATCGCTCCGTACGACGTCATCACCAGCCCAGCCGGGAGCTCCCGGCCGAGCCTGCGGTTGAGGCTGAGCCCGCAGAACCCCCGCACCGGGCCGATCTCCCCGACCTGGTCGAGCAACGCGTCGACCAGCGGGGTCGCCTCGGCACCGGCCTGGCTCCACCAGACCCCGTCGCCCGCACGGACGTGCCCGGTCAGATCGATCATCAGGCGACCCGCTGCACCAGGGTCCCGGTGCCGAGACCACCGCCGCAGCACATGGTGACGAGCCCGAGCTCGACGTCGCGGCGCTCCATCTCGGCCACGATCGTCGCGATCAGGCGGGCGCCGGTGGCCCCGACCGGGTGGCCCTGGGCGATCGCCCCGCCGTTGACGTTCACGCGGTCCGGGTCCGGTTTCAGCTCCCGCTCCCAGGCCAGGACGACGGAGCTGAAGGCCTCGTTGACCTCGAACAGGTCGATGTCGGAGATCGCCAGGCCGTTGCGCTCCAGCAGCTTGTGGGTGGCCGGTATCGGACCGGTCAGCATGATCACCGGATCGACGCCGACCGTGGTCTGGTCGAGGATCCGTGCGCGGGCTCGCAGCCCGTGCTGCTCGACGGCGGCGCGGGAGGCGAGCAGGACGCCCGCGGCGCCGTCGGAGATCGGGGACGACGTGCCGGCGGTGATCCGGCCGTTCTCCGTCCGGAACGCCGTGCGCAGACC
>NZ_JAOPWR010000167.1 GCF_025965585.1 Pseudonocardia sp. | reverse complement strand
GGCAGATCGCCTTCGGCCATGCCGGCCGGCACCGACACGGCGGGGTGTCCGGTGTAGTTGATCGGGTACGTCATGCACCACCCGATCAGCGGGTTCACCTCGACGCCGTTGATCTGGGTGGGACCGGCGGTGTTGCCGTCTTCCGCGTTGGGCACCGGCAGGCAGGCGAGGGTGGGCGTCAGGAGGAGGTCGTAGTCGCCGAAGACGCCCTGGATCGCGTCGTAGACGCCGGAACGCATCTGCTGGTCCCGTAGCACCTCGACCGCGCTGGCCCGGTAGTTCGCCTCGACGTAGGAGCGGTACTCCACGGGCAGGTCGTCGGCGTGGTCGGCCAGGAGATCGATCCCCTGGGCCTTGAAGAGCTCGATGACCTCCACGCCGGCCATCATCCGGCACCAGAGCTCGGACAACTCCTGCTGCCCGTAGGGCATCGTCATGTCGATCTCGTCCACGGTGGCACCCGCGTCGCGGAATGCGGCCGCGGCCTGCGCGGTCACCGCGGCGACCTTCGGATCGACCGGGTACATGCCGAAGTCGGGGCTGTAGGCGATGCGCTTGCCCTTGAGCGACTGCTCGCAGGCGCCGACGTAGTCCACGGTCTCGTCGAGGGCGAACGGGTCGCGCGGGTCGTATCCGGTCAGCACCGTGGCGCCGAGGGCGACGTCGGCGACGCTGCGCCCGATCACGCCTTCGAACAGGAAGGGACTGATCCCGGTGAAGGCGTTGGGACGCGACACGAACGGGACCCGCCCGAACGACGCCTTGTAACCGACGACGCCGCACCAGGAGGCGGGGATCCGCGCCGACCCGCCGCCGTCGGTGCCCTCCGCCAGGGGCAGCAGGCCGTCGGCGACGGCGGCCGCAGAACCGCCGGAGGACCCGCCCGAGTTCCGGTCGGTGTCGAACGGGTTGCGCGTGGGTCCGAACAGCGGGTTGTCACACGTGCCACGGAAACCCATGACCGGTGAGTTGGTCTTGCCGAGCACGATCGCCCCCGCGGCCTTCATCCGCTCGGCGTAGATGCAGTGGTGCTCGGCGATGTTCTCGCGCAGAGCGGGGATGCCGCCGAACGTCGACGGCCAGCCGGGATGGAAGTCGAAGAGGTCCTTCAGCGCGGTGGGAACGCCGTGCATCGCCCCCAGCTCCTCCCCGTCCGTCACCGCCTTCTCCGCGCGCCTGGCCGCCGCCCTGGCCTCGTCGGCCGCGAGGAAGACGAAGGCGTTGAGGCTGGGGTTGCGCTGCTCGATGCGGTCCAGGAAGTAGTCCACGATCTCGACCGGGGACACCTCACGGTCGCGGACCGCCGCCGCCAGGTTCGTCGCGGATTCGTACGCCATGTCGTCGTCGAGAGACAAGAGACTCCTTCGGTGGGGATGGAATGCGGGGTGCGGATCAGAGCGCGCGCCATCCGCTCACGCGGCGCAGGTCCATCTCGAACTCGACCTCGACGACCGGCGGCCTGGTCAGCCAGCGCACGAATCCGTGACGGCCGACCGCCGGCAGCCGGCCGAGCAGCATCTCGTCCAGACCGGGGATCTCGTGAGCGGTGTAGACGTCGACGAGCGTGGGCGACTCCGCGTCCTTGCCCAGCCCGGCCAGCCGGGCCCGCATCTCGTCGATGACGTAGCCGGCCTTCTTCGTCAGGCCGGCTTCGGATATGTCGCCGCGGGCGACGATCGCCTCGGGATCAAGGCCGTCGATCTCTCCGCCTCCCGCGACCACGAAGTCGACGCCCCCGTCATCGGCCGCCTCCTGGACGAGGAAGGCAGACAGGAGCACGGGCTCCCCCGGCGCCGACCGGACGGGGACGACGTTCGTGCGCGCGATCGGGTTGACCCCGTTCTCGAGCAGTCCGCGCTCGGCGAGGAGCTGCCGGTAGGTCTCGTTGAACTCGTCGAAGGCCCCGAACGCGAACGGCGCCGGGGACCTGAGTTCGAAACCCACCAGTGCGCTCGACGGCAGACCTCGCCCGGCGCACTCCTCGTCGAGACGAGCGAAGCCCTCGACGACCGAGGGCGGAGAGTCGAACCGCAGCCCGATGATCTCGTAGCCCGGCTCGGCGGCCACCCCGGACGAGTACGGGGCGATGGCGGGCAGGTACCGGTAGGTCCCGGTGCTGTGAAGCGACGCGGCGTACGGCATGGACAGGTACTCCAGAAGGATCAGCCGGCGCGGCCGGGGGAGCGGATCAGTCGAAGTACTTGGCCTGGGCCTGCAGTTCCTCGAGCACGGTCGCGTCGTGGCCGTAGACCATCGTCGCGTCGTAACGCTTCTGGATCTGCTGGGTCCAGCGGAAGCTCTCCCACCACGCGTGCGAGTTGCGGCCGAGCCACCCCTGGGGCAGACCCTGCTCGAACAGGTCGCGCACATGGAACAGGTCGCTGGTCAGCATGAAGTGCCCGGAGTTGCGGGTCTCGACCTGCATGGTCATCAGGCCGGGGGTGTGGCCGGGCATGTGTCGCAGGGTGATGCCCTCGAACAGCTCGGTCTCGTCGCGGTGGATGGGCTGCCAGTTCAGCTCCCAGTGGAGGTCGCCCGGAACGTAGGCGCCGATGTCCTCCTTGGTCGCGACCGCGTAGTAGTGCTCCTTGATCTCCTTCGCGTGGGCGTAGATCGGGATGTTCTTGCCCTTGAAGTGCTCCAACCCGCCGGCGTGGTCGAGGTGCAGGTGCCCCATGACGACGGCCTGGATGTCGTCGATGCCATAACCGGCGGCCTCGAGGGCCTTGTCGAGGTGGTGCTCCTCCTCGTAGACGTTGACGGGGAAGGCATCCCAGGCAGGGCCGGGCCAGTCCTCCTTGGCGTTCTGCGCGCAACCGGTCTCGAACAGGATCGGGCCGGCCTTGGGGTGTTCGATCACGGCGGCGATGACCGCGACCCGACGGCGCTCGTACTGCGGGTGCGGGTCGGACTGCAGCGCCGCGTTGCATCCGCGCATGAAGAAGCCGTCGTCGGTGTCGATCCGTCCGAGGTCGAGCAGGGACAACTTCGTTCCGGCCATGGAGTGCCTCTTCCGTTCGCAGCGGTGGTGATCCCACGGCCTCGAAGTCCGCACCCACCGGACGAGCTGCGCACGCGAGATCCGAGGGGCCACACCGTCGACCGTGACGACAACAAGTGTCTAAACTATAATCTAGCGAGTCAAGGATCTATGTATCGATCCGGTCGAAGTGGAGGTGCGTCCGGTGAGAACGGACGACGTGGGGCCGGTGTCGGCCGGGCTCGGCCGGGATCTGGTGGGGCTGATCCGCTCCCTCATCCTGACCGGCACCATCGCCCCGGGCGAGAAGATCCTTCCCAAACAGATCCAGGAACGGTTCGGCGTCTCCCACATCCCCGTGCGGGAGGCTCTGCGCGCGCTGGAAGCCGAGGGTCTGGTCGTCACGGTCCCGCGTCGGGGCACGACCGCCGCGCAGGTCTCGCTCGGCGAGCTCCGCGAGGTCTACGCCATGCGACGGCTGCTCGAACCACCGCTCATGGCCCAGGCGGTGCGACTGCGCAGTACGGAAGCGGTGGTCGCGGCACAGGAGGCGCGACGGCGTCTGGCCGCTGAGTCCGCTGCCGACCTCGACACGTTCCTGGCCAGGCACCGGGAGTTCCACTGGTTGCTCATCCAGCCGACGGTCCAGGCGGTCGGCCGTCGGATACTCGAACAGCTGTGGGTGGTCTCCGAGCGCTACGTGCGGATGAGCGTGGCCGCCCACCAGGCGGATGTGAAGGCGACCCACGACCACGACACCCTGCTCCAGGCGTTCGTCTCCGGCGACGCCGATCTCGCAGCGCGCGAGACCGTGCACCACCTCGACCTCGTCGAATCCACGATCGTCGAGGCGCTGACGCCCGACCTGGCGTGACCGTCCCGAGGGTAGGCGGCGCGCCGACCAGAACGAGGAGGTGGCCCCTCCGAGCGTCCCGGACGGGGAGTGCCGGTCCGACGCTGCGGGCTCAGCCTGTGGTCGTGGTCGACAAGCCGCTCACGCAGTCACGAGTCGTCACAGCTGCCTGCACCGTCCGGGTGGTCGAGCCAGGGGCGCCCGGGTCGGTGGGGTCCCCCTCGACAGTTGTCCACAGTGGTCTTGTCGATCTGCTCGCTGGTCCCGGCGTCGATCCCGCAGGAACAGCGAAACCGCCAGTACGAAGGCCAAGCAGCCGAACCACGCGGGGAGCGTCCCCCGTGTGTTCGGATCGCGCGGCACGACGACACCCAGGGCCGCCCCCATGCCGCTACGTGACCACCGGGTTGCACCCGTGGTCACGAGCTCACCCGGCGAGGCTCACTGCAGCGCCGTCGTCACCCGGGTTCATGGCTCCCCGGTTGCGTGTCCTTGGGGATTGCTGACCGGCGGCGGTGGTGTCCTGCGGGCGGTCAACCGTCCTGCGGCCGGTGGACGACCAGGACCTCGTGGTCGGGAGCTCGTGCTGCCAGCCAGTCGGTGGCGTCCCGGCCGCGGG
>NZ_JAOPWR010000151.1 GCF_025965585.1 Pseudonocardia sp. | reverse complement strand
GCCACCGCGCACGACGCCGCCGCGAGCTGAGCTCGCCCGCAGCGGTGCCGAACAGCACTCCCCCGGCCCCGTCCGATGCCTCACCCGCGGCTCCGTCCGCGCCGGGGCGCGGGCGGGGCCGTGTGCGTCCGCCCCGCCTGCGTCCCGAGCGGCGCCGGCGCGGTGACCTGGTGGCCGTGGCGCTGATCGCCGTGGTCGTCCTCGTCGGCGCGATGGTCCTGTGGCGCACCAGCCCGGTCACCGCCACCGTCGACAGGACCGCCGATCCCGCGATCGTGGCCCCGCCACCGGCGGGCGACGTCCCGGCCGGGTTCACACAGGCCTGGCAGGCTGCCAGCGGTGCCACGCCGGTGCCCGTGGTGGCCGGGCCCGCCGCCGTCACCGCCGACGGCTCCACCGTGGTCGGGCGCGACGCGCAGACGGGCGCCGAGCGCTGGAGCTACCAGCGCAACCTGCGGCTCTGCACGGTCGGCAGCGGCTTCCCCGACGCCGACGTCGGACGGGTGCTCGCGCTCTACGAGGGCGCCAGCGGCTGGTGCAGTGAGCTCACCGAGCTGCGGCCCGACACCGGTGCCCGCGCCGCGTCGAGCAACCCCGACTCCCGCCTGGGCGCACAGCTGCTGTCCGAGGGCAGCTACGTGGTGGCCACCGGCACCGACTACCTCGAGGTCTGGCGGTCGGACCTGGTGCGCACGCTCGAGTACGGCGCGGTGCCCACCCCCGTGCAGGTGGGGGCGCAGCCGCGCACCGGCTGCACGTACGGCTCCACCACGCTGATGTCCTCGCGCCTCGGCGTGATCGAGCGCTGCCCCGGTGAGCGGACCGACCGGTTGAGCGTCCTGTCCCCCGACGGCGCCCAGGGCGCGGAGACGCCGCAGGTGGAGTTCTCCGTGCCGCTGCCGTCGTCGGGCGCCACGGTGGTGGCGATCTCGGCCGACCGCGTCGCGGTGGCGCTGCCGAACCCCGCCCGGCTGCTGGTCCTGGACAAGACCGGTGCACAGGTCTCGCTCATCCCGCTCGACGTGCCCGACGCCGACCTGGCCACCGCGCCCCCGGGCAGCACCCCGGGCGGCGGCGCGGCCGTCACCAGCGATGCCGAGCACATCTACTGGTGGACGGGCTCGCAGACCGTCGCCCTCGACGCGAAGGACCTCTCCCCGGTGTGGACCGTGCCCGGCACCCTCGGGCCGGCCGTCGCCTACGGCACCGGGCTGCTCGTCCCGGTGCCCGACGGGCTCGCCCGGCTCGACCTGCAGCGCGGCACGGTGATCGCCACGATCCCGGTCCAGCGCGCCGACCGCACCGCACCCGTCCGGCTCGCCACCGCGGGCGGGATGCTCCTGGAGCAGCGCGGGTCCCAGGTCGTGGCGTTGCGACCGGTCCGCTGAGGAGGACGCGTGAGTACGACCGAGCAGCGGGTGGACGACGGATACTTCCCGCCCGGGAGCGCCACGCGGCGCGTCATCGGGGACCCGGCCGCGCTGATCGGCGGCTTCAGCGCGCTGTTCCTGCAGACCCTGCACCCGCGTGCGATGGCGGGCGTCGACCAGCACTCCTCCTTTCCCGACCAGTTCTGGCCGCGCCTGGAGCGGACGGCCGGCTACGTCACCACACTCGCCTTCGCCGACCGGGCCACCGCAGACAAGGCCGTCGCCCGGGTCCGCGCCATCCACTCTCGCGTGCGCGGCGTCGACCCCGTCACGGGCCGCGAGTACTCCGCCGACGATCCCGACCTGCTGCGCTGGGTGCACACCACCGAGGTCAGCTCGTTCTCCTCGGCCGTGCGGCGGCTCGGGCTCATCGACGAGGCCGAGGAGGATCGCTTCCTCGCCGAGCAGGTCCGCGCGGGCGCGCTGCTCGGCGCCACCGACCTGCCCGCCGGCCGGGCCGAGGTCGACGCCTACTTCGCCGACGTCCGCCCGGAGCTGGTGGCGAGCCCCACCGCGAAGCGGGCGGCCCGGCGCCTCGTCCTGGCGCCCCTGCCCCGGCGCATCGAGCTGCTCACCCCGGCCCGCCCCGGCTGGACGGCCGTGGCGGCCGTCGCGATCGGGATGCTGCCGCCGTGGGCGAAGGAGATCTACGGGCTGCCGCGGGTGCCGGGCGCGGACCTGGCCACCACGGCCGGCCTGCGGGCCCTGCGCACCGGGATTCTGGCCGTGCGGAGCGTACGCGGAGCACGCATCGGCGCTGTCAGAAGAGCCACTGGGCGGCCAGTACCACCAGCGTGACGGCGATGACGCCCGCCGCCGCAGCCGTGCCGCGCGCGCCGGGGGTGCGGTCGGCGTAGACCTGCCCGAGTACCGCCACCACCGCTCCGACGGCGTGCCAGGTGAGCGTCGAGGCGCCCGGGCCCTCCGACCCGGCGCGCGCCGCCACGAACCAGACCACGAACAGCGCCACCGCGAGCACCGCCAGGCCGGCCGCGAGCAGGCCCGAGAACCCGCGCAGCCAGCCCGCCCGCCTGTGGCGGCGCACGCCGCTCGTCCGGGCGTTCACGGGGCCAGCAGTGCCCAGGACGCGGGCTCGGGCGCGGCGGCCCGGCCCTCCGGGCAGTTGCGGCGGACGTCGCACGTGCCGCAGCGCGGCGCCGGGCGCGGCGGGAACAGCTGCTCGGCGTCACCACCGGCGGCGAGCGCATCGGAGGCGTCGGCGAGCTCGCCCGCCGTCCGTTCGGCGGCGCGCACGTGCTCGCGCAGCGAGTCGCGGTCGTGGCGCCAGGCCGCGACCTCCCCGGTGGGGAGGTGGTGCAGCTCCACCTGGGTGCAGGTGCGGCGCAGCGTGCGCTCGGTGGCCACCGCGTAGAGGGCCAGCGCGCGAGACCGGCGGGCGTCCTCGACGGTGGGTGCCCGTCCCGTCTTGTAGTCCACCACCACGAGCTCGGCGCCGCGGCGGTCGATCCGGTCCACGCGGCCCTCGGCCACGATCCGCTCGGTGGCCACCGACACCCACTGCTCGAGGCCCACCGGATCGTCGGCGTCCCCGTCCCCGGTAACGCTGTGCTCGGCGTAGTCGGCCACCCACACGCGCGCCCGCTCCCGGTAGCGGCGGGCCTGCTCGGCGTCGCGGAAGCCCTCGCTCGTCCAGTGCCGGTCGACGAGCGCGGCGGCCCGCTCGGGCGTCCGCTCGGCGGCGGGCAGGTCGAACAGGGCGCGCAGCGCCAGGTGCACCACCGCGCCGAGCGTGGCGTGCGCCCACGCGCCACCGCGGGGCGGGGCGGGCTTGTCGAGGTACGTCATCCGGTACCGGCGCGGGCAGTCACCCCAGGTGGCGAGCCGGTTCGGCGTCACCCGCACGAGCCGCGGCGCCTCGAAGTCGAGGCCGAGCTGCGCGCCGTCCGTCATGGCTCCCACGGTAGCGAGCGGGTGCCGTTCACCCCGCGAGCACCTCGACGCCCGCGGCGCGCGACACGAGGTCCTCGAGCGCCTCGGGAGCGGTGGTCTCCGCGGCGATCGGGGTGGTCTTGTTCGTGCCGTGGTAGTCGCTCGACCCGGTGACCACCAGGTCGAGGTCGGCCGCGAGCCCGCGCAGCAGCTCCCGGTCCTCGGGTGCGTGGTCGGGGTGGTCGACCTCGACGCCCGCGAGCCCCTTGGTGGCCAGGTCCGCGATCACGGACGGCTCGACGACGCGGCCCCGGCGCCGCGCCAGCGAGTGCGCGAACACCGCCACGCCACCCGCGGCGCGGACCATCGCGATCGCCTTCTCGACCGGGGTGTCGGACTTCGGCACGTAGTAGGGGCTGCCGTTGTGCAGGAGCTCGGCGAAGGCCTGGTTGACGGAGTCGACGACGCCCGCGGCGACGAGCGCCCTGGCCAGGTGCGGCCGCCCCGCGCTGGCGCCGTCCTCGACGAGCGAGAACACCGTCTCGACGTCGACGGGGTACCCGTCGGCGGCCATCTTCTCGGTGATCCTGCGGAGCCGGTTCACGCGCTCGTCCCGCAGCCGCTGCTGCTCGGCCACGATCGCCTCGTGCGCGGGGTCGAACAGGTAACCCAGCAGGTGGATCGACACCGGACGCTCGTCCCGACCGTCGATGGTGCGGCCGGTGGGGCTGACGCAGGAGAACTCCGCGCCGCGCACGAGCCGCATCCCCGCCGGCAGCGCCGCCGTGGCGGCGTCCCAGCCGCCGGTGGTGTCGTGGTCGGTGATCGCGAGGACGTCGACCCCGGCCGCCTCGGCGGCGGCGACGAGCTCCGCCGGGCTGTCGGTGCCGTCGGAGGCCGTGGAGTGGGTGTGCAGATCGATACGAGGGCTGGATGGGCGGGGGCTGGGCACGTCCCAGGCTAACCCGGACGGCGGATCAGGAGGATCAGCGGCGCCAGCGCGGACGGGCGAGCATCCCGGTGGCGCGGGTCTTGCCCTTCTCCCCGAAGACGAGCTCCGAGAGCGCCTCGTAGACCTCTTCCGGCCGCGGCATGTAGTCGATCTGGTTCAGCGCCTGGATCTGACCGGCCGATTCCACGATCAGCGAGCCGTAGCCGAGCATCCGGCCACCGACGGAACGCTGGAACGTCAGGTCGGTGACCTTGCTCAGCGGCATCATCCCGACCTTGTGGACGAGGATGCCCTGCGCGAGCATCACCCGTTTGTCGGTGATCACGATCCGCTCGATCCACCACAGGATGGTGAGCACCGTGAACCGCAGCACGGCCACCAGTGCCATGTAGAACGTCACGTTGTCGACCAGGACCCCGCCCGGCAGGAAGCGTTGGGCGAGCACCATGAGCAGCAGGAACAGCGCGGTCTGAAAGATGTGCTTGCCCATGTAGGCCCAGTGCTGGCGCACCCGGATGACCCGCCGCTCCGTCGGGAGCAGGTACTCGTCGATCTCGCGGGGGGCCAGCACGACGCTAGACGATCTGGGTGAAGAAGCTGGTGACGGAGTCGGCCGCGTTCTTGAGGATCGTGCCGATGTTGTGCACGGAGTTGGCGGCGGCATTGGGTTGAACGACCACGAAGTAGATGAGCAACGCGACCACGAGAAGACCAACGATCTTCTTGACGTTCACCACGACCACCGTTCTGACAACCTGGGGGGACTGACCCTCGACGCTTGATTTGTACCGCACCCGGACGTCCCTGGGTATCCGGCACGCGGGCCCGTATGGTCATGTTCGATGACCCGCTGTGATGATCCCGTGCCCTGTGTGGGTGGTCTGGCCTACGATGCGAAGAATCGGTTGCTGCTGATCCGGCGGGGCAACGAGCCCGGTTGCGGGCTGTGGTCGGTGCCCGGCGGACGGGTCGAGACGGGCGAATCGGACGAACAGGCGCTGGTGCGCGAGATGACCGAGGAGACCGGCCTCACGGTCCGCCCCGGGGAGCTGGTGGGGCGGGTCCGGCGCGGCCCTTACGTGATCGCCGACTACCGCTGCACGGTCACCGGCGGCGACCTGCGTGCCGGCGACGACGCCCACGACGCCCGCTGGTGCAGCGCCGCGGACCTGGCCGCGCTCCCCCTCGTCGACGAGCTCGTGGAGACGCTCGCGACGTGGGGAGCGCTGCCGGAGTAGCCCCCGGAGCTCTCAGGCCTGCGGCGTGGGACGACCGGGCTGCTCGCCGCCGCGCGCGTCGCCGTAGGACTTCTTCGGGATCATCACCTTGCGCCGGAACGTGCAGACGACCGTGCCGTCCTGCTTGTAGCCGCGCGTCTCCACATAGACGACCCCGCGGTCGTCCTTCGACTTCGACGGCGTCTTGTCCAGCACCTCGGTCTCGCCGTAGATGGTGTCGCCGTGGAACGTCGGCTTGGTGTGCTTGAGCGACTCGACCTCGAGGTTGGCGATCGCCTTGCCCGAGACGTCGGGTACGGACATGCCCAGCAGCAGCGAGTAGATGTAGTTGCCCACGACCACGTTCTGCTTGAACTCGGTGGTCTCCTGGGCGAAGTTCGCGTCCATGTGCAGCGGGTGGTGGTTCATCGTCAGCAGGCAGAACAGGTGGTCGTCGTACTCGGTGACCGTTTTGCCCGGCCAGTGCTTGTAGACCGCGCCGACCTCGAACTCCTCGTAATACCGACCGAACTGCAACGCTGTCGCCTCCATCGCCGATGAACCTGGTGCAGGCGTAATCTAACCCCGCGGTCCGATGATCAGCTGCCTGATCGAACATGGCCGTGAACACATGGGCAACGCAGGACGAAGTCGGGCGGGAGGTGAGCGCGGTGCCGACGGCACCCGGTTGTAGTAGTCGCCGCGCCCACGACACGGAGGTCAGGTAAGGCCCTCCCGGAATCGGGGCGCGTGATCCATCACGTACGCGTCCGATCCCGGAGGCCACTCATGCCCGCCCTGTCCTCGATCCGCCCTGCCATCCGCGCGGCGTCCCGCCTCAACACCCGGGGCACCCCCCTGCCCAAGCTGCGCGTACCGATGTCGGCGTACGTGGTCGACTGCGGCGTCTACGTCGGCGGCGAGCGGCTCGAGGGCCGCTGGACGCACGACGCGGCGATCGCCGAGGTGCGCCGCCGGGACGAGGGCTTCGTCTGGATCGGGCTGCACGAGCCCACCGATGAGCAGATCAACGCCGTCGCCGAGACGTTCGGCCTGCACGAGCTGGCCGTCGAGGACGCCGTGCACGCGAAGCAGCGCCCCAAGCTGGAGCGCTACGACGACATGCTGTTCATGGTTCTCAAGACCGTGAGCTACGTGGGGCACGCCGAGCCGACCACCGCCGCCGAGCTGGTGAAGACCGGTGAGGTCATGGCGTTCGTGGGCGCCGACTTCGTCGTCACGGTCCGGCACGGCGACCACTGCGGCCTGCACAAGGTGCGCGCGTCGCTGGAGGCCGATCCCGAGCAGCTCGCGCTCGGCCCGGCCGCGGTGCTGCACGCCATCGCCGACCACATCGTGGACGCCTACGTCGAGGTCACCGACGCGATCGAGTCCGACATCGACGAGATCGAGGCCGAGGTCTTCGAGCCGAAGTCCCAGATGGACTCCGAGCAGATCTACGTCATGAAGCGCGAGGTGCTCGAGCTGCGGCGCTCCGTGGTGCCGTTGACGGCCCCGATCCGCAAGCTCACCGAGGGCTACAGCTCGCTGGTGCCGCACGAGGTGCGCTCCTACTTCCGCGACGTCGACGACCACCTCGCGACCGTCACCGAGCGCGTCAGCAGCTTCGACGAGCTGCTCACCACGCTGGTGGACGCCGTGCTGGCGAAGATCACGCTGCGGCAGAACAACGACATGCGCAAGATCACCGCGTACGCGGGCCTGATCTCGGTGCCCACGATGATCGCCGGCATCTACGGCATGAACTTCGAGAACATGCCCGAGCTGACGTGGAAGTTCGGCTACCCGATGGTGCTCCTGCTCATCGCCGTGATCTGTGGGCTGCTGTACCGCAACTTCCGCAAGAACCAGTGGTTGTGACGCGGCCCGGCCGGGTCGCCGCCGTCGCGCACCGGTCCTAGCCTGGCCGGTGTGAACGACCGACCGGTCAACCCGCTGCGCAGGCTGCGGCGTCCCGCCTGGGCGCAGCAGCGGCCCTCGTGGGCCGACGCCAAGCCGGGGATCATCCGCGCCGCCCTCGACCGCGCGCTCGACCGCCCGTCGGGCGGCTGGTTCGTGATCGCGAGCAGCCGGGAGGTCCGGCCCGGCAGGGTCTTCGGACGGGTCGTCGCGGGCCGCGAGCTCGTGGCCTGGCGCGACGAGGACGGCACGCTGCGCGTCGGCCCCGGCGCCTGCCCGCACCTGGGCGCCGCGCTGTGCAACGCCCCGGTGCACGGGGGACAGCTGATCTGCCGCTGGCACGGCCTCGCTCTCGGCGCGGCCGGGCGTCCCGGCTGGCGCACGCTGCCCGCCCACGACGACGGCGTGCTCGCCTGGGTGCGCCTGGACGACCTGGCGGACGGGCCCCTCCTGGACGCCCCCGTGCTCGGACCGCGTCCGCCAGCCGACCGCAGCCTGGCGGCGGTGGCCACGGTGATCGGCCGCTGCGAGCCCGAGGACGTGATCGCCAACCGGCTCGACCCGTGGCACGGCAGCTGGCTGCACCCGTACTCGTTCGCCGGGTTGCGGGTGGTCTCGGCGCCGCCGATCCACTGCCCGCCCGGGGAGGACCGCTTTCTCGTCGAGGTGACGTTCACGGTCGGCAAGCGCCTGGGCGTGCCGGTCTTCGCCGGGTTCAGCTGCCCCGACCCCCGCACGATCACGATGGAGATCGTGGACGGCGAGGGCGCCGGCTCCGTGGTCGAGACCCACGCCACCCCGCTGCGCCCGGGCCCCGACGGCCGGGAACGCACCGCTGTCGTCGAGGCGGTGATGGCCCACTCCGACCGCCGGGGCTTCGAGCACTCCCGGCGCGTCGCCGCGCTGCTGCGGCCGATGATCACGAAGACCGCGGCGCGGCTGTGGCGCGACGACATCGACTACGCCGAGCGCCGATACGAGCTGCGCACCCGTTCGGGCAGCGCCACCAGCAGCAGTGCCACGCCCAGCACCACGGCCCCGACCGTGCCGACGGGGCCGAGCCGGTCCCCGAGCACCACGGCCGCCAGCCCCGCGGCCGTGAGCGGCTCGAGCAGCGCCAGCACGGCGCCGACGCCCGCGGACGCGGCCGCCACCCCGCGGAAGTAGACGGTGTAGGCCACCGCCGTCGGCACGACGCCGAAGGCGAGCAGCAGGGCCAGCGCCGTCGGCGTCGGGGTGAACGCGAGCCCCGCCGTCGCGGCCCCCGGCGCGAGCAGCAGACCGCCGAACAGGAACCCGGCGCCCGTGGTGGTCGGGGCGTCGAGCCCGGCCACGGGACGTTCGGCGAGCAGCGACATCACGGCGAACCCGGCACCCGCGAGCGCGGCGAACAGCGCCCCCGTCACACCCCCGCCGCCCGGCACCTCGACGAGCAGCGCCAGCCCCGCCAGGGCCAGCACCGTTCCCGCGAGCGTGCGGCGCCCGGGACGGCGGCCGCGCACCGCGTCGACGAGCAGGACGACGACGGGCGCGCTGGCGATCGCCACGAGCGTGGCCACGCTGACCGACGTGCGGGCGACGGCGGCGAAGTAGCAGCCCTGGAACAGCGCGGCGAGCGCCCCGGTGGCCACGACGCGCAGCCACGCGTCACGCCGCGGTGGCACCCGGCGTCCGGTCAGGAGCAGCCAGCCGCAGATCAGGGCCCCGCCGACGGCAAGGCGGTAGCAGGCGACGGCAAGCGGCGAGAGGCCCGCGGCCGTGCCGAACAGGGTTCCGAGCAGACCGCCGGTGCCCCAGAGGACACCGGCGAGGACGAGGAAGGGCATGAGGGATCGCTCCAGCGACGGGGGAAGGTGGTCGCGGAAGCGGGACAGCCGGACGATCCGCGCCAGACGTACGCGGATCATGATCGAACAGCGGAACAGCGCACCTCGCAATGATCATGCGGTGCGCGGTGGCCGGCGGCCCCGCTAGGAGCGGGGCGGCGGGGTGATCGGGAACGTGCGGTGCACGGCTCGTACGCTACCCGGTCGCTACGGCTTGCTCAGGTCGATTCCCTCGGGCGGCGTCGGGGCGTCGGGGTCGGCGGCCGTGGCGGGGCGGCCCGGGCTGCGACCGAGGAACGTGTGCACGATGTGCTGCTGCCACCCGGGCACGGTCTGCACGCGCACGTCGTCGAAGCCGGTGGCGTGCATGCGGGTGGTGAGGGCCTCGACCCCGTCGAAGTCGAGCACGCTGCGCCACAGGTAGCGGTACAGGCCGGCGGAGCCGGTGCGGATCCGGCCCATCGGGATGATCACCGTCCAGCAGACGGCGGTCCACACCGCGCGGCTGCGGAAGGAGTCCCTCACCGAGTACTCGTGCAGCGCGAGCGGCGCTCCGGGCTTGAGCAGCCGGCGGAAGCTGCGCAGTGCCGCGTTGCGGTCGGTGAGGTTGCGCAGCAGGTAGGCGGCCAGGATCCCGTCGTACGGGCCGTTGAGGGACGCCTTGTCGAGCTCCTCGGCGTTGCCGTGCACGAACCGCACGTTCGTGGGCCACACCTTGCGCCGCGCGTGCGCGAGCATCTCCACCGACGCGTCCACGGCGGTGATGTCGGCCTGCGGGGCGGCGTCGAGCAGCGCGGCGGTGGACGCCCCGGTGCCGCAGCCGAGGTCGAGCAGCCGCAGGCCCGCGCCCTTGTTCGGCAGCCCCATGCGCTTGGCCGACATCCGCAGATGCTCGTGGTAGCCGGGGTTCGCGCCGACGAGCTTGTCGTAGGTGCGCGCGTGGGCGTCGAACGAGCGCGACACGTTCGACTGGTCGATCCGGTCCGGCCGGGAGCCGGGCTTCGACGGGGAAGGGCTCACGGCTGGCATCCTCGCCCATCCGCTGCCGATGCGCGTGTCCGACCCGTACCCTTTCCCCGATGGTGCGGGCCCTGGCGGTGAGCGACGAGGTCGAGCGGTGGCCGCGGATCCACTCGGCCGTCGGTCACGGTGTCGATCTCCTCGTGGCGGCGGGTGACCTGCCCTTCGACTACCTCGCCGAGCTGTCCGAGCGGGTGGACGCGCCGGGCGTGATGGTGCCCGGCAACCACGACCCCGACATCGGCGGCTTCACCGAGCGGCGGGGCATCTCCTTCCGCGACGGCATGCCCGTCGAATGGCCGGGCCCGCCCGGCTTCGTCGACGTCGACGGCCGCGTCGCCGACGTGGGCGGGCTGCGGTTCGCCGGACTCGGCGGGTGCGTGCGCTACCGGCCGGGCCCCAACCAGTGGACCCAGGGCGAGCAGCGGCGGCGGGCACGGAGGCTGGTGCGCCGGGCCCGCCGGACGACCCGCCGGGACGCGCGGCCGGTGGACGTCCTGCTGACCCACGCACCGCCCCGGCACTGCGGCGACGGCGAGGACCGGCCGCACCAGGGCTTCGACTGCCTGCACGACGTGATCGCCGCGCTGGAGCCGCGGCTGCTGCTCCACGGGCACATCCACCCCTACGGCATGCCCGCCCCCGACCGGCTCGTCGGCACCACGCGCGTGGTCAACGTGGTCGGCCGCCACGTGCTGGAGCTGTAGATGGTCGACACCGGCTTCCCGCGGAGCGACGCGCAGGACGACTTCCAGCGGATGCGCCGCCGTGCGGTGCTGTCGCGGCTCGCGGCCTGGTTGCGGCGCGAGCCGGACGACGTCTCCGAGATCCTGCCGTTCGACGAGGTGGTGGCCGCGCTGGGCCGCACCGGCGAGCGCAAGCTCGGGCTCTGCGTGATCGACCTCGCCACGATCGTCGGCAGCGTCGACCGGGTGGGCGACTTCGACCGCTGGTTCCGCCCGCGGTCGGCCGTCAGCCGGCAGCGCTGGGAGCGGCTGGACCTCGCACGCCGGCGCGGCGAGAGGATCCCGCCGATCGACGTCTACCGGGTGGGCGAGCTGCACTTCGTCCGCGACGGGCACCACCGCGTGTCGGTGGCGCACGCGCTCGGGCTGCGGACGATCGACGCGTTCGTCACCGAGGTCACCACCCAGGTCGACGCCACCGGCATCGGCCGCCGCGGCGACCTCATCACCAAGGACCTCCGCCGGGTGTTCCTCGACCGCGTCCCGCTGCCCGGCCCTGCGCTGTGCACGATCCTCGTGACGACGGCGTGGTCGTACGCGGTGCTCAGCGAGACCGTCGAGGCGTGGGGCTTCCGGCTCATGCAGCAGGAGGGCCGTTACCTGGACCGCCGGACGGTGGCCCAGCGCTGGTACTCCGAGGAGTTCCGGCCGGTCGTGCGCATGCTGGAGCAGGCCGGGCTGGTGGGCGACCGTACCGAGGCGGAGGCGTACCTGGACCTGGCGTGCCGCCGCTACCAGCTGATGCGCACCCACCGCTGGGACGACGCGGTGGTCGAGCGCCTGCGCACGGACGCCTGACGAACCGGCCACGGCTCACCGACCGGGTCGTGGCGCCCGGCCGGTGGGTCGGCGGGGCAGGGGCGGCACACCGGCACCCGCCGAGCGGCCGTCGTCGACGGGTGCGCTACGAGTAGGGCACCGAGATCAGCGTGTCGCCGGAGTCGTTGCGGATGGCCACCGCGCTGATCCGGGTCGGGTCGACGATGGTGGAACCCGTGATCGTCCCCGATCGGCCGGGCACGGTCGGGTTGGGTGTGAGCCAGCTGCCGGCCACCGCCGCGGTGCCGTCATCGGCGAGGACGAGCAGCGTGCAGCGCTGGCCCGGCGGGAGCCCCTGCACCGTGGCGGACAGCCGGACCCAGCCGCTGGCGGGCACGATCGTCGCGCTCATCCGCACCGTGCCCTGGCTGCCCTCGACGGTGTGGGCGTTGGCCGCGGTGGTGAAGGGCGACGCTGCGGGGGCGGTCAAGCGCCCGATCACGACCCCACCCGTGAGCAGGACGAGCGCTGCCGCTGCGGCGGCCACGAGTCGGCCGAACCGGGGCCGCCGGACGCTGTGGTGCGACACGCCGGACTCCTGGTCGATCCGCCGCAGCGCCCGGCGCAGCGCGAGGTCGCCGAGCGGCGGCGCGTCGACGAGCGTCTCGGGCGGCACGGTCTCCAGGAGCGCCGCGGTCTCGCGGACGTCGGCCCACTCGCGGCGGCAGTCGGCGCAGGTCGCGAGGTGGGCGTCGACGGTCGAGGCGGCCGGGCCGTCGAGCAGGCCGAGCGCGTGGGCGGTGACCTCCTCGGGATCATGGGCGGTCACGGACGCCGCTCCCGGGACACGGGCATGCTGCTCATGATCTCGCGCAGCGCGCGGATGGCGTAGAACGACCGGGACTTGACGGTTCCCTTCGGGATGCCGAGTGCGCGGGCGGCCTCGTCGAGGTTGCGGCCGTGCAGGTGGATCTGCTCGAGCACCGCGCGGTGCTCCGGGGAGAGCCTCCCGAGGGCCTCGTGGACGGTCACCGACGCGGCGACGGCGTCGGCGTGGTCGCGCTGCACCGGCGGCGTGTCGAGCGACCCGGGGACCTCGGTGGGCCGGGCGCCGCGGGCCCGCGCCCCGTCGATGACGATGTGGCGGACCACGGTGAGCAGCCAGCCGCGCACCGAACCCTTGCCGTTGGTGAGGACGTCGGGGTTGCGCCACAGCCGGATGAGGGCCTCCTGCACGACGTCCTCCGCGGCGGCCGCGTCACCGAGGAGCCGGGTGGCGTACATCTGCATGGCGCCTCCGTGCTCGGCGTAGACCGACGTCAGATACGTCGCGTCGCCGGGTCGGGACACAGACGGCGACCCTACGCGTAGTCACGTGCATCATTCGTACGGCTGACGCGATCAGTTCGATGTTTCTCTCCGCCCGTCCGGTCCACAGGTGCAGGGCGTCGCGGCCGAAGGACCAACAGAGCAGCGCCAGGCCGACGGCGACCAGGACGACGGCCAGCGGGTGAGCCACCACAACGGCGGCGACCAGCACCACGCCCTGCAGCGCGGCCACGGCCTTCGTGGCGTAGCTCGCGGGCAGCGACCCGCGCAGCCACGGCAGCGCCCACCCCGCCGCCACGAACGCGTAGCGCATCGCACCGATGGTGAGCGCCCACCGGCCGACGAGGCCGGCCACGTGCACGCTGAGCACGAGGATGAGGAATGCGTCGACCTCCATGTCGAACCGGGCCCCCACCTTTGACACCGTGCCGGTGCGGCGGGCGACCTGGCCGTCGACGGCGTCGAGGGCGAGCGCCACCGACGCGCACACGACCAGCGGGAGGGTCGCTGTGACGCCGGTGACCAGTCCGTCCACCACCAGCGCCGTCACGCCGCCGACCAGCAGCGCCCGGCCCAGCGTCACCAGGTCGGCCGGGCCGAACGAGGACCGGCCTGCGCGGCGCATCGCGCCGGTGAGCAGCACGAGCAGGACGGCGCCGTACGCCGCTCCGGCCAGGAGGCCGAGCGGCCCGAGCCCGTGCAGCAGCACGAGCGCGGCCAGGAGCGCCACCTGCGCCGCCGCGGCTAGGGTGCTCGTCGTCTCTCGATGTCCCATGCCTCCCACACGGACGGCGCGGTCGGGGGGTTCAGCCGAGGAGGGCAGACGTGTCCGCCACCACCCGGGCCTTCTGGCTCCGCTCCCCCGGCGAGGGCGAGATCCGGTCCGCCGACCTGCGGGAACCCGGCCCGGACGATGTCGTGGTCCGCACGCTGTACTCGGGCGTCAGCCGCGGCACGGAGACGCTCGTGTTCCGGGGCGGCGTGCCGCAGAGCCAGCACACGGCGATGCGCGCGCCGTTCCAGGAGGGCGACTTCCCGGCGCCGGTGAAGTACGGCTACCTCGCCGTCGGGCTCGTCGAGGCGGGGCCGGCCGAGCTGCTCGGGCGCACCGTGTTCTGCCTGCACCCCCACCAGACCCGCTTCGTCGTCCCGGCCGCGGCGGTGACGCCCGTGCCCGACGACGTGCCGGCGGGGCGCGCCGTCCTGGCGGGCACGGTCGAGACCGCCGTCAACGCCCTGTGGGACGCGGCACCGCTGGTCGGGGACCGGATCGCGGTGGTCGGCGCCGGGATGGTCGGCTGCAGCGTGGCCGCGGTGCTCGCCGGCATCCCCGGCGTCCGCGTCGAGCTGGTGGACACCGACCCCTCCCGGGCGGCCGTGGCCACCGCGCTGGGCGTCGGGTTCGCCGCACCCGCCGACGCCCGGGGCGACTGCGACCTGGTCGTGCACGCCAGCGCCACCGAGGCCGGACTCTCCCGGTCGCTCGAACTGCTGGCCCACGAGGGCGAGGTGGTCGAGCTGAGCTGGTACGGCGACCGTCCGGTGAGCCTGCGGCTGGGCGAGTCGTTCCACGCGAAGCGGCTGACCATCCGCAGCAGCCAGGTCGGCACCGTGTCGCCGCGCCGCGCCCGCCGCGGCTACTCCGAACGGATGGCGCTGGCGCTGCGGCTGCTCGCCGACCCCCGCTTCGACGTGCTGATCAGCGGCGAGTGCCGGTTCGACGACCTCCCCGCGCTGATGTCGCGTGAACCTCCCGGGCTCTGCGTCCGTGTCCTCTACGGAGACACGTAGCCGGAGAGCCGGAGGGGCCGCTTGTTCAGCATCACCGTCCGTGATCATGTCATGGTGGCCCACAGCTTCCGCGGGGAGGTCTTCGGACCGGCCCAGCGGCTGCACGGCGCCACGTTCGTGGTGGACGCGACGTTCCGGCGGCCCGAGCTGGACGCCGACGGCATCGTCGTCGACATCGGGCTGGCCACCCGGGAGCTGGGCGCGGTGCTGGCGGACCTCAACTACCGCAACCTCGACGACGAGCCGGACTTCGCGGGCGTCAACACCTCGACCGAGTTCCTGGCGAAGGTCGTGGCGGACAGGCTCGCCGCCAAGGTGCACGCCGGCGCGCTCGGCGAGGGCGCCCGCGGGCTGGCCGGGATCGGCGTCACCCTGAAGGAGTCCCACGTCGCGTGGGCGAGCTACGAGCGGGCCCTGTGACGGCCCCTCCGAGCACCGTGCACGTCGTCGTGCCCGGTGACTTCGACGACCGGGCGCGGACGAGCGGCGGCAACGTCTACGACCGCCGCGTCTGCGCCGGTCTGGTGGCCACGGGCACCGCGGTGCGCGAGCTCCCCGTGGCGGGGACGTGGCCCTACCCGGACGACGGCGCTCGCGCCGCGCTCACCCGCGTGCTCGCCGCCGTGCCGCCGGGCGACGCGGTGCTGCTCGACGGGCTCGTGGCCTGCGGCGTGCCCGACGTGGTCGCGCCGCACGCCGGCCGGCTGCGCCTCGTCGTGCTGGTGCACCTCCCCCTCGGCGACGAGGCCGGGCTCGCTCCCGCAGCGGCCGCCGAGCTCACCGCGAGCGAGCGGGCCACCCTGCACGCCGCGTCGGCGGTGGTGGCCACCAGCCCGTGGGCCGCGCGCCGGATCGCCGACGTCCACGGGGTCCCGGCCGACCGGCTGCACATCGCAGCCCCGGGCGTCGATCCGGCACCGCTCGCGCCCGGCGGTGACGGCACCCGCCTGCTGTGCGTCGGCTCGGTGACCCCGACGAAGGGCCAGGACCTGCTGGTCGAGGCCCTGGCGCTGGTCGCCGGGCTCACCTGGACCTGCCGGCTCGTCGGGCCCCTGGTGCGCGACCCGGCGTATGTCACCGCCCTGCGCCGGCTGATCGCACAGCGCGGGCTGGGCGACCGCGTGCGGCTCATCGGCCCCCGCACCGGCCCCGCGCTGGACGCGACCTACGCCGAGGCCGACGTGCTCGTGCTGCCCTCCCGCGCCGAGACGTACGGGATGGTCGTCACCGAGGCGCTCGCCCGCGGGATCCCGGTGGTCGCCGCGAGCGTCGACGGCGTCCCGGAGACCCTCGGCCGCGCGCCGGACGGCACGGTGCCGGGCCTCCTCGTGCCCCCCGGCAACATCGCCGCGCTGGCCGCGGGCCTGCGTCGCTGGCTCGGCGACGCCGGCCTGCGCGACACCGCGCGCCGGGCCGCCCGACAGCGCCGCGAGGACCTCGACGGGTGGGAGGTGACCGCGCGATGCCTGGCGAAGGTGCTGGTGTGACCGCACGCTGGAGCACGCCGGGTTCGCCGGTGTGCACCCCCGACTGGCTCGCGCTGCGCGAGCCCGCCGACGCCGCGGCGCGGGCACCCGAGCTCGTCGAGCTGCTGCTGTCCCGCCTCCCGGACCGACCGCTGGTGGTGCGCGACCTCGGCTGCGGCACGGGGTCGATGGGCCGCTGGCTGGTTCCGCTGCTGCCGCGACGGCAGCACTGGGTCCTGCACGACCGGGACACGGCGCTGCTGGAACGGGCCGCGGCCGGCCTGCCGCCGGGGGTCACCGCCGAGACCCGGGCGGGCGATCTCACCGATCTCGACGCGACCCGACTCGCGGGGACGTCGCTGGTCACGGCGTCGGCGCTGCTGGACCTGCTCACGGCCCACGAGGTGGACGCCCTCGCCGCCGCCTGCACCGCGGCCGGTTGCCCCGCGCTGTTGACCATGTCGGTGGTGGGCAGCGTGTCGTTGTCCCCCGCCGACCCCCTCGACGCCGAGTTCGCCGCCGCGTTCGACGCCCATCAGCGCCGCGCCCGGGGAGGAGGAGCTGCAGCGGGACGCCGACTGCTCGGCCCCGACGCCGTCGCCGTGACCGCGGATGCGTTCCGCCGTCACGGCGCGCACGTGGTCACCGCGTCGAGCCCGTGGCGGCTCGGACCGGCCGAGGCCGAGCTGGCCGAGGAGTGGCTGCGCGGATGGCTCGCGGCCGCGTGCGAGCAGCGCCCGGAGCTCGACGCGACCAGCTGCCTGCGCCGCAGGCTGGACGCGCTGGCCTCGGGTGACCTGGGCATCGTCGTCGGGCACGCAGACCTGCTCGCGCTGCCTTCGGCCGCCCGTCCCGGGAGCCTGTCGTGAAGGGCCGGCTGTGGCCGGTGCTGCGGCTGGTCGGCGGGGTGGCCGTCCTCGTCGCGCTGGTGGCGAAGCTGGGCACGGGCGCGGTGCTCGACAGCCTGCGGGCCGTGGACGCCACGGCGGTGCTCGCGGCGCTGGCGCTCGGGCTGCTCACCACGGTGTGCAGCGCGTGGCGCTGGTGCCTCGTGGCGCGCAGGCTCGGGATGGTGCTGCCGCTCCGGGCGGCCGTCGCCGACTGCTACCAGGCGGTGTTCCTCAACTCGGTGCTGCCCGCGGGGATCCTCGGCGACGTGCACCGCGCGGTGCACCGCGGGCGGGAGACCGGCGACGTCGTGCGCGGGGTGCGGACCGTCGTCCTCGAACGGCTCGTGGGCCAGGTCGTGCTGGTCGCCGCCGCCGCCGGCGTGCTGCTGTACCGGCCCGCGCTGCTCGACGTCGTCGTGTCCGGAGCCGGGCGCTGGTGCGTCGTCGCCGTGCTGCTCGGCACGCTCGTCGCCGGATGGGTGCAGCGGGCCCGCCTCCGCACGCTGCTCGCCGACGCCCGCACCGCCTTGAGCCCCCCCGTCGTCGGCCTCTCGGTGCTCGCGCTCGCCGGTTACCTCGCCACGTTCGTGGTCGCGGCGCGTGCCGCGGGCTCGGCGGCGCCGGTGGCGGAGCTGCTGCCCCTGCTGGTGCTGGCGCTGCTCGCGATGAGCCTGCCGCTCAACGTCGGCGGCTGGGGGCCACGCGAGGTGGCCACGGCCGTCGGGTTCGGCGTGGTGGGTCTCGGTGCCGCCCAGGGCCTGGCCACCGCAGTGGTCTACGGGGTGCTCTGCCTCGTCGCGTGCCTGCCCGGGGCTCTGGTGCTGCTCGTCAGAGGTGTGCGGCGAAGGAGCGCACCAGGCTCGCCAGCAGATCCCGTCCCTTCGGTGCCGACGCTCGCGAAGGGCGGCCGACCACTCCCGACTCCGAGTACGCCTGCAGCCCTCGGCTCAGCAGGTGCGGCCGGTCGTCCGCGACCTCGTCGGCTCGCTCGAAGTGCGGCCTGACGAGGTGGGGGTGGGCGTGCAGCAGGATCGACGTCTCGAGCTCGCCGGCGTGCATGTCGGTGACGGCCGAGGTCTCCAGGCCGGCCGCGGCACGGGCGGCCTCCCAGTCGGCCTCGCCCGGGAACAACGCCATGCGCAGCGGGCCGAGGCTCGCCTCCTGCACGACGTTGCCCAGCACGTAGTTGCCGCCGTGGCCGTTGACGAGTACGAGCTGCGCGACACCCGCCCGGCGCAGCGAGGCGGCGATGTCGTGCACGACCGCGACGAGCGTGGTGGCCGAGATGCTCACCGTGCCGGGCCAGGCCGCGTGCTCGTGGGAGCAGGAGAACGTGATCGGCGGGAGCCTGCGCACCGGGTACACGTCCGCGATCTCCGCGGTGAGGGTGGCCGCGACGACCGTGTCGGTCGTCAGCGGGAGGTGCGGTCCGTGCTGCTCGCAGCTGCCGATCGGCAGCACCGCGACGGTGGCGGATCGGTCGCGCTCGTCGAGCGTGGTGTCGGCCGGCAGGAGGTCCATCGTGACGGACCTTCTCACGGCGACCGGGCTCAGGGCGACTGGGCAAGGACGAGAGGGGCAGCAGATGCATGAGGAACTGGCCGAGGTCGCCGAGTCCGATCTGATGACCCGGCGCGGGATGTTCCGGGTGGTGGCGTTCCGCGACCGCCTCGACGGGCGCGAGCACATGGCGCTGGTGCGCGGCGACCTGCGGACGCGGAAGGACGTGCTGGTGCGCGTGCACTCCGAGTGCCTCACCGGCGACGTGTTCGGAGCGATGCGGTGCGAGTGCGGGGCGCAGCTGTCCTCGGCGCTCGACGCGATCGTCCGTGAGGGCAGCGGGGTGCTCGTGTACCTGCGCGGGCACGAGGGCCGCGGGATCGGGCTGGTCGCGAAGGTCCGCACCCACGTGCTGCAGGACGAGCAGGGCCTCGACACGGTCGACTCCGCGACGGCGCTGGGCCTGCCGGTGGACGTCCGGGACTTCGGCGCGGCCGCGCGCCTGCTGCGCCACCTCGGGGTGGGCTCAGTCCGGCTGATGTCCAACAGCACCGACAAGGTGGACGCGCTGACCGCGCACGGGATCGGCGTCACCGAGCGCCTCCCGTTGCTCGAACCGGTGAACGAGCACAACATCCGCTACCTCACCGCGAAGCGCGACCGCCTCGGCCACGACCTGCCGCAGCTGAACCCGGGGCCACCATGACGGCGACGGAAGTCCGCCCGGCTCCCCCGCCGGAGCCGAAGGCGGAGCCGCGGTGGCGGCGCGTCCTCGGGCGGGTGACCACGGTCCTGGCAGCGTTGCTCGTGCTCGCGGCGCTGGTCCTCCCACACGAGGTCGGCCAGATCTCACCTGCGGGGTTCGTGCGCATCCCGGTGGAGGGGCTCGCCGGGCTCGCGATCCTGCTCGTGCTGCCGCCCCGCCCGCGGCGGGTGGTGGCGCTGCTCGGTGGGTTGCTCCTCGCCCTGGTGACGCTGCTGCGGATCCTCGACATGGGGTTCCTCGTGACCCTCGTCCGGCCGTTCGACCCGGTGCTCGACTGGGTGCTGGCCGACGACGCCTTCTCCTTCCTCGCCGACTCGGTCGGCCTCGCGGGTGCGATCGCCGCCGCCGTCGCCGCCGTGCTGCTGGTGGTGGCCGTGTTCGTCCTCCTGACGCGGTCGGTGCTGCGCCTGACCCGGGTGGCCATCGCGCACCGGACCGCCTCGGCCCGGGCCGTCGCCGTCCTGTCGGTGGTCTGGCTGGCCTGCGCCGTTCTCGGCGTCCAGATCGTGGCGCCGCTGCCCGTCGCGTCCCGCAGCGCGGCCGCGCTCGCCTGGCAGAAGGCGATGCAGGTGCCCGCGACCATGCGCGACGAGCAGGCGTTCGCCCAGCAGGCGCGCGTCGACGCCTTCCGCGACACCCCGCCCGGCCGGCTGCTCACGGGCCTGCGCGGCAAGGACGTCATGCTCACGTTCGTCGAGAGCTACGGGCGCAGCGCCGTGGAGGACCCGCGCTACGCCCCACAGGTCGACGCCACGCTCGACGCGGGGACCCGCAGCCTCGCCGCCGCCGGGTACTCGGCGCGCAGCGCGTTCCTCACCTCACCGGTGGCGGGCGGCGGCAGCTGGCTGGCCCACGCCACGTTCGGCTCCGGCCTGTGGATCGACGACGAGCAGCGCGACCGCAGCCTCACCGCGAGCGACCGCCTGACGCTGACCAGCGCGTTCAAGAAGGCGGACTGGCAGACGGTGGGCGTCATGCCCGGCACCACCGCGGCCTGGCCGGAGTCGCGGTTCTTCGGCATCGACACGGTCTACGACGCCCGGAACCTGGGCTACCGCGGCCTGAACTTCTCCTGGTCCCCCATGCCCGACCAGTACGCGCTGGCCGCCTACCAGCGCACCGAGCACGGCAAGCCCGACCGCGGGCCGCAGATGGCCGAGGTGGTGCTCACCTCGAGCCACGTGCCGTGGACACCCGTGCCGAAGCTGGTTCCGTGGGACGCCGTCGGCGACGGCTCCGGCTACGACGCCACCGTGCGGGCCACCGATCCCCCGGACGTCGTGTGGCAGGACCCCCAGCGGGTCCGCGACGGCTACCGGGACTCGATCGTCTACTCCCTGGACAGCCTGATCTCCTGGGTGCAGACCTACGGCGACGAGAACCTCGTGCTGGTCTTCCTCGGCGACCACCAGCCCCTGCCGATCATCACCGGGGACGGCGCGAGCCGGGACGTGCCGATCACGATCGTCGCCCGGGACAGGTCGGTGCTGGACCGGGTCTCCTCCTGGGGCTGGCAGGACGGGCTGCACCCCGGCCCGACGGCGCCCGTCTGGCGGATGGATGCCTTCCGCGACAGGTTCCTCACGGCGTTCGGGTCGTAGGACCTGATCTGAAGGAACCTGATGCCCGGATCAGGACGATCCGGGCATCGGGTCAGGACCGGTTCGGGTTCGGACCCATCGCGAGCTTGGCCAGCAGCTCGCGCGCCTTCTCGGCGTTGCGCGGCTGGCAGAGCACGTCGTAGCGCCCCGCCACCATCTGGCTCGACGAGGTGAAGTCCCGACGTCCGGCGCTGGCCCGGTACCCGACGGCGGCGAAGATCGAGAAGAACACGACGCCGATGACGAGGCTCGAGATGATCGCTCCGAGCGGGTTGGCGCCGGCGCTGAAGAAGCTCAGCAGCACACCGACGAACAGGCCGAACCAGGCTCCCGACGCCGCACCGGAGGCCAGCACGCGGCCCCAGGTCAGGCGGCCGATCACGCGCTCGACGAGCATCAGGTCCACGCCGACGATGGTGACGTCTCGGACGGGGAAGTCCGAGTCGGCCAAGTGGTCGACGGCCCGCTGCGCCTCCTCGTAGGTGGCGTACGAACCGACCGGCCAGCCGGTGGGAGGAGTGGGAAGGTTGGGCAGGCCGGGCGCGGTGCGCGCGGGCCCGCCGAACGGGGTGGTCACGGGGGCCTCCTCAGGGTGCGTGGACGGTGGATATGTCCACATCATGTCAACGCCTTGACCGGCACCGTAGTGCCGCCTGCCCGGAGCATCACACCGAACGGGTCAGATGTGGCCCACGACGACCACTCACCGGCCGGTCGGCCGAGCACCTCGGTGTCCCCGAGGTGCTCGGCGGCGTGGACCAGGATGACCGTCAGCGGGACTTGTACTCCCGCAGCAGCCCGCGGCTGATGATCGTCTTCTGGATCTCGCTCGTGCCCTCGCCGATGAGCAGGAACGGCGCCTCGCGCATGAGGCGCTCGATCTCGTACTCCTTGGAGTAGCCGTAGCCGCCGTGGATGCGGAACGACTCCTGCGTGACCTCGGCGCAGTACTCCGACGCGATCAGCTTGGCCATGCCGGCCTCGACGTCGTTGCGGTTGCCGGCGTCCTTGAGGCGTGCGGCGTTCACCATCATGTGGTGGGCCGCCTCGACCTTGGTGCCCATCTCGGCCAGCTTGAACGCGATGGCCTGGTGCTCGGCGATCGGCTTGCCGAACGTCGAGCGCTGCTGGGCGTACTCGGCCGCCAGCTCGAACGCGCGGATCGAGATGCCGCACGCGCGGGCGGCGACGTTGACGCGGCCGACCTCGACGCCGTCCATCATCTGGCCGAAGCCGGCGCCGCGCTTGCCGCCGAGGATGCGGTCGGCGGGCACGCGGTGGCCCTTGAACACCATCTCGGTGGTGTCGACGCCCTTGTAGCCCATCTTGTCGATCTTGCCGGGGACCACGAGACCCGGCGCGACCTCGCCGTAGCCGACCGGCTTCTCCACCAGGAACGTGGTGAGGTTCTGGTACGGCTTGGGCTGGCCCTCGTCGGTCTTGACGAGCACCGCGGTGAGGGTGGACGTACCGCCGTTGGTCAGCCACATCTTGGCGCCGTCGATGACGAAGTCGTCGCCGTCCTGCACGGCCCTCGTCTTGATCGCGGCGACGTCCGAGCCGAGGTCGGGCTCCGACATCGAGAACGAGCCGCGGGTCTCCCCCAGCGCCATCTTGGGGAGGTAGCGCTGCTTCTGCTCCTCGGTGCCGTGGTGCATGAGCATGTACGCCACGATGAAGTGGGTGTTGATCACGCCGGAGACGCTCATCCAGCCACGCGCGATCTGCTCGACCACGAGCGCGTAGGTGAGCAGCGACTCGCCGAGGCCTCCGTACTCCTCGGGGATGGTGAGCCCGAACAGGCCCATCTCCTTCATGCCGTCCACGATGTCCTGCGGGTATTCGTCCGCGTGCTCGAGGGCGGTGGCGTGCGGGATGATCTCCTTGTCCACGAAGGTCTTGACCGTGGACAGGATCTCTTCCTGGATGTCCGTGAGACCGGCGGTCTGGGCGAGCCGCGCCATGGTTCCTCCTGCTGAGGTTCGGTTACCGACGAGTATCGCTGAGCGGGGCCGGCTCAGCTCTCCGGCGGCGTCCACTTGTCGGTGCGCTCCATGCCGGCGGCCCGGCCCTTGCCCGAGATCACCAGCGCCATCTTGCGGCTGGCCTCGTCGATCATCTCGTCGCCGATCATGGCCGAGCCCTTCTTGCCACCGGCCTCGGAGGTGAAGTACTCGTAGGCGTCGAGGATGTTCTCGGCGTGGTCGTAGTCCCTCTGCAGCGGGCTGAACGTCTCGTTGGCCGCGTCGATCTGGCCGGGGTGCAGCACCCACTTGCCGTCGAACCCGAGCGCGGCCGAGCGGCCGGCCACGCGCCGGTACGCGTCGACGTCGCGGATCTGCAGGAACGGACCGTCGATGGCCTGCTTGTCGTGCGCGCGGGCCGCCATGAGGATGCTCATGAGGATGTGGTGGTAGGCGTCGCCCACGTCGTAGCCGGGGGGCTGCTCGCCCACCACGAGGCTCTTCATGTTGATCGACGCCATGAAGTCGGCCGGGCCGAAGATGATGGTCTCCACGCGCGGCGACGCGGTGGCGATCGCGTTGACGTTGGTCAGGCCCAGCGCGTTCTCGATCTGGGCCTCGATGCCGATCCTGCCGACCTCGTAGCCCATGGTCTTCTCGATCTGGGTCAGCAGCAGGTCCAGGGCGACGACCTGCTCGGCCGTCTGCACCTTGGGCAGCATGATCGCGTCGAGGTTGGCGCCGGCGCCCTCCACGACCTCGGTGACGTCGCGGTAGGTCCACTCGGTGGTCCAGTCGTTCACGCGGACGACGCGGATCTTCTCGCCCCAGCCGCCCTCGTTGAGCGCCTCGACGATGGTCTTGCGCGCACCCGGCTTGGCCAGCGGTGCGCACGCGTCCTCGAGGTCCAGGAAGATCTGGTCGGAGTTCAGCGTCCGGGCCTTGTCGATGAACTTCTGACTGGACCCCGGCACCGCCAGGCAGGAGCGACGGGGACGGGTACGGGACGTCATCAGCAGTCTCCTCGGTGAGATCGGCGCGTTGCTCGCCACGGTTGCACGATGCTGGCACGGCCGCCGCCTCCGCGGGCCCCGGGGTGATTGGCTTCTCACCCACGCGAGGTCGGATCGTCGCGCTACCGCGCGCCTGCTGCTCCTGGTCATCCCGAAACGGACCGACCGGGCACGACGGGGTTCCTCCGCGGCGTCAGGAGAGCACCCCTTCTAGGCTCTCGCCCATGGGCGCCGATCGGGTCTTCGTGGCACAGCTGGTCGGCTTGCCCGTCTTCGGCCCGGACGGTGAGCGCATCGGCAAGGTGCGCGATCTCGCCGTGTCGCTGCGGGTCGACGCGAGCCCGCCACGGGTGCTGGGCATGGTGGTCGAGATGGTCACGCGGCGGCGGATCTTCGTGCCGATGCTGCGGGTCACCACGATCGATCCCGGCGCGGTCACGCTGGCCACCGGTTCGGTGAGCCTGCGCGGGTTCGCCCAGCACCCCAACGAGATCCTGGTCGTCGGCCAGATGCTCGACGCGCCGGTGAGGATGGGGGACTCCGGGCTCGAGGCCGTGGTCGTCGACGCCGCCATCGAGCAGACGCGCTCGCGGGACTGGATCGTGGGCCGTCTCGCGGTGCGGGGCCGCCGCCACCGGCTCGCGCGCCGCGGGCAGGTGCAGGTGGTGAGCTGGACCGCCGTCTCCGGACTGACGCTCACCGACCGGCAGGGCACCGCGGGCCTGCTGTCGGTCTTCGAGACCATGCGCCCCGCCGACATCGCCTCGACGCTGCTGGGGCTACCCGAGAAGCGCCAGCACGAGGTCATCGACTCCCTGGACGACGAGCGGCTCGCGGACGTCTTCGAGGAGATGTCCGAGGCCGACCAGCGCACCCTGCTGGAGCATCTCGACTCCGAGCGCGCCGCGGACGTGCTCGAGGCCATGTCCCCCGACGACGCCGCCGACCTGCTCGGCGAGCTCTCCGACGCCGACGCGGACGCCCTGCTGGCCCTGATGGAGCCGGGCGAGTCGGAGCCGGTGCGGCGGCTGCTGACCTACTCCTCGGACACCGCGGGCGGTCTGATGACCCCGGAGCCGATCATCCTGCGGCCCGACGCCACAGTCGCCGAGGCGCTCGCGCGCATCCGCAACCCCGACATCCCGCCTGCGCTGGCGAGCATGGTGTTCGTCTGCCGGCCGCCGACCGAGACACCCACCGGTCGCTACCTCGGCTGCGCGCACGTCCAGCGGCTGCTGCGTGAGGCGCCGTCCGGCCTCGTGGCCGGCGTCGTCGACACGGACCTGGCCCGGCTCTCACCGCAGGCGACGCTGCCCGAGATCACGCGCTACCTGGCGGCGTACAACCTCGTCGCCGGTCCGGTGGTCGACGGCGAGGAGCACCTGCTCGGCGCCGTCACCGTCGACGACGTGCTGGAACACCTGCTGCCCCACGACTGGCGCGACCGCCTCACCGACGACGGCCGCGACAGGCACGGAGAGATCAGCGCCCACGACCCCACCGAGGTGGCTGATGCCTGAGATCACCCAGCGGCGGAAGCTCGACCAGCCCCGGCTGGGGCGCGGCAGGTTCGAGATCGACCCGGACGGGTTCGCGCGGATCTCGGAGCGCATCGCCCGGTTCCTCGGCACGGGCCGGTTCCTCGCGATCCAGACGGTGATCGTCCTCGTGTGGATCGCGCTGAACGTGGTGGCGGTGAAATGGCAATGGGACCCCTACCCGTTCATCCTGCTCAACCTGGCCTTCTCCACCCAGGCCGCCTACGCCGCGCCGCTGATCCTGCTGGCGCAGAACCGGCAGGACGACCGCGACCGGGTCTCGCTGGAGGAGGACCGCGCCCGCGCCGAGCGCACCAAGGCCGACACCGAGTACCTGGCCCGCGAGCTCGTGGCCCTGCGCCTGGCCGTCGGCGAGGTGGTCACGCGCGAGTACCTGCGCAGCGAGCTGGAGAAGCTGCTGGACCGCCTCGACGAGAAGCCGGCCGACCGCGGCCGCGGGCGCAAGATCCGGATCAGTCGGCCAGAAGGCGACTGATGCGCTCCAGTGCGGCGAGGTCGTCATCGTCGAGCGGGGCGGCGAAGTGGCGCACCACGCCGGAGAGGTGCGTGCGCGAGGCCACCCGCAGGCGCGACAGACCGGCGTCGGTGAGCTGGGCCGCCACGCCGCGGCCGTCGGACTCGACGCGGCAGCGTGACACGAGCTCCGCCTTCTCCATCCGGTCGACGAGCCGCGTGACGCCCGACCTCGACAGCAGCACGGCGTCGGCGAGCTCGGTCATCCGCAGCCGGCGCTCGGGCGCCTCCGCGAGCTGCACCAGCACGTCGTAGGCGGCCAGCGACAGCTTCTGCTCGGCGAGGAGCTCGGTCTCGAGCATGCGCGTGATGGTGGCGTGGGCACGGAGGAACGACCTCCAGGCCGCCAGCTGATCCCGGGTGGGGCTCTGACGGCCTTGTGCTGCACCGGCCATGACGTCGGTGGACGGCGGGGCCGCGATGTCGGTCACCGCGAACATCCTACGGCCGCGGGTGCCCGCTGGCACGGACGTAGCATGGGGCGGGTCGCGGCGGAATCCGTGGCCGCGCTCAACCAAGAAGGGTCACCGGAACTCTCTGATGTCCACCAGCGGAAGCACCACCACCCTCGAAGAGGCCGTCCACGCCGCACTCGCGGGCGTCGAGGACCCCGAGATCCACAAGCCGATCACCGAGCTCGGCATGGTCAAAGGCGTCGCGGTGTCCCCCGAGGGTCTGGCGCATGTCGGCGTGTACCTCACGGTGGCCGGCTGCCCCATGCGCGACACGATCACGAAGCGGGTCACCGCGGCGGTGACGGCGGTCGCAGGCATCACCGGGGTCGAGGTGGAGCTCGACGTCATGAGCGACGAGCAGCGCACCGAGCTGCGCAAGGGCCTGCGCGGCGACAGCGCCGACCCGGTCATCCCGTTCGCCCAGCCCGGCTCGCTCACCCGCGTCTACTGCGTGGCGTCGGGCAAGGGCGGCGTCGGCAAGTCGTCGGTCACGGTCAACCTGGCCGCGGCGATGGCCGCGCGCGGACTCTCGGTCGGCGTGGTGGACGCCGACATCTACGGCCACTCGGTGCCGCGGATGCTGGGCACCACCGACGTGCCCACCAAGGTCGAGAACATGATCATGCCGCCGCAGGCGCACGGCGTGAAGGTCATCTCGATCGGCATGTTCACGCCCGGCAACGAGGCGGTCGTCTGGCGCGGCCCGATGCTGCACCGCGCGCTGCAGCAGTTCCTCGCCGACGTCTACTGGGGCGACCTCGACGTCCTGCTGCTGGACCTCCCCCCGGGCACCGGCGACATCGCGATCTCCACCGCGCAGCTGCTGCCCAGCGCCGAGCTGCTCGTGGTCACCACGCCGCAGCAGGCCGCTGCCGAGGTGGCCGAGCGCGCAGGCTCCATCGCGCTGCAGACGCGCCAGCGCATCGCGGGCGTCATCGAGAACATGAGCTGGATGGAGTTGCCCGACGGCAGCCGCATGGAGGTCTTCGGCAACGGCGGCGGCCAGACCGTGGCCGACTCGCTGACCACGAGCCTCGGCGCCCCCGTCGCGCTGCTGGGCCAGGTGCCCCTGGAGACCAGGCTCCGCGAGTGCGGCGACGCCGGCACCCCGATCGTCCTGGCCGACCCCGGGGCCCCCGCGGCGAAGGCCCTGCTGGGCATCGCCACGAAGCTGACGACGCGGGCACGGGGCCTGGCCGGCATGAGCCTGAACATCAGCCCGGTCAAGAAGTAGAAGATCGCGTGAACGAACGGCACCTCTCCGACGAGAGGTGCCGTTCGTCGTCTCAGGAGACTGCGGCGACCGCCTCGGACCACAGGCCCACGCCCTCGTCCACCTGATCCGCCGTGACGATCAGCGGCGGGATCATGCGCACGACGTTGCCCCACGGGCCGCAGGTCAGCAGCAGCAGGCCCTTCTCCGCCGCCGCCGCGTGCGCCCGGGTGGCCGCCGCCGCGTCGGGGGCTCCGTCGGGCGTGCAGAACTCGTTGCCCACCATCAGCCCCAGGCCACGGACGTCGGCGATGCCGGGGTGGTCGGCCGCCACCTTGCGCAGGCCGTCGCGCAGACGCAGTCCCTGCGCCCTCGCGTTGGCGACGAGGCCCTCGTCCTCGATGACGTCCAGCGTGGCGAGCGCGGCCGCACAGGCCACCGCGTTGCCGCCGTAGGTGCCGCCCTGCGAGCCCGGCCTGGCCTTGGCCATCAGCTCCGCCGAGGCGGCGATGCCCGAGAGTGGGAAGCCGGACGCCAGGCCCTTGGCCGTGATGAGGATGTCCGGGGTGATCGAGGAGAACTGGTGGCCCCAGAACTTCCCGGTGCGCCCGAAGCCCGTCTGCACCTCGTCGGCGATGAGCAGGATGCCGTGGGCGTCGGCGCGCTCCCGCAGGCCCTCCAGGAACGCAGGCGGCGTCGGCACGTAGCCGCCCTCGCCCAGCACCGGCTCCACGATGAACGCCGCGACGTCCGACGCCGGGGCGGCCGTGACCAGCAGCCGGTCGAGCTCGCGCAGGCAGAACGCGACCGTCTCCTCCTCGCTCCAGCCGTAGCGGAACGCGTACGGGAACGGCGCGAACGCGGTGCCGCCCATCATCGGGCCGATGCCGGCCCGGATCTTCGAGCCGGACGTGGTGAGCGCCGCGGCGCCCATCGTGCGGCCGTGGAAGCCGCCGTCGAACGCGACTATCGTCGCGCGGCCGGTGGCGTGGCGGGCCAACCGCACCGACGCCTCGACGGCCTCGCTGCCCGAGTTGAGGAAGAACACGCTGTCCAGGGCGGGGGGCAGCACGTCGCCGAGGCGCTCGGCCAGCTTCAGCAGCGGCTGGTGCATGACGGTCGTGTACTGGCCGTGGATCAGTGTGGCGACCTGCTCCTGCGCCGCCGCGACCACACGGGGGTGGCAGTGACCGGTGCTGGTGACACCGATGCCGGCGGTGAAGTCCAGGTGGCGGCGGCCGTCGGTGTCGTGGAGGTACACGCCCTCGCCGCGCGCGACCTGCACCGGCGTCGCCTGCTTCAGGAGGGGGGACAGCTGGGCCATGCGGGACGCTCCTCAGGTTGTCGGATTGTTGACAATCCACAGCGATGGAAGCACGGCGGCCGTCCGGGAGCAAGACCGCGGCGCCAGATCGTGCCGACTCGCACGCCGGATCGTGTCGACTCGCGGTCAGGCGGGGACCGAGCCCGAGGGCATCACCGGCGTCGTGGGGGCCGCGACCGGGGCCAGGATCCGGTCCACCGCGTCGGCCATGTGGGCCTCCAGCACCCGCGTGAGCTTCTCCGCGTCCCCGTCGCGCACGGCCGCGAGCAGGGCGCGGTGCTCGGCGAGGAGGTCCGCGGCCGGGGGCGGGTTGTCCTGCAGCGCGGCCAGGCACATCCGCGTCTCGACGAGCAGCGTGTCGGCCATCCGCTGCAGCCGCGGGCTGCCCGACGCGGCCACGAGCTCGTGGTGGAAGGCGTGGTCGGCGTCGGCCAGGGCCACGGGGTCGCCCGCGGCGGCCTCCATCGCGGCGAGGGACGCGCTGAGCCGGGTCACGGCCGCCTCCCGGTCGCCCGCGATGAGCAGCAGCCCCGCCGCCCGCTCGACGGCGGCACGGGCCGCGTAGACGTCGCGGACGTCGGCTGCGTCGAGGTCGCGGACGAACAACCCGCGGTTGCGCACGCTGCGCAGCAGCCCCTCCGCGACGAGCCACTGCATGGCCTCGCGGAGCGGCCCGCGGCTCACCCCGAGGCGGGTGGCGATCTCCACCTCGCCGAGCTGGGTGCCCGGCGGGAACGTGCCGCGCATGATCGCCTCACGGAGACGGTCGGCCACGATCGCGGCGGTGGAGCGGCGCTCGACCGGCTCCAGGCTGGTGAGATCCATCATCGGGTGGACTCCGTCATTCCGTCATGAGGCGAAGAGCGCCCCGAGTCCCGATCGAGGTTCGGCCGCCCCGGCGAGCCGCAGGCCCTGCCAGATGCTGACCTGGTTGGCCGTCAGCACCGGCTTGCCGACGCGGGCCTCCAGAGCGTCGAGCAGGCCGATGGTGTGCAGAGCCGTGTCGGGCAGCAGCACCGCCTGGGCGTCGGCGTGGTCGGCGGCCGCGGCGAAGTCGAGCACGGTCTCCTCGGGGAGCGTGCCCACCTCAGCGGCGGTGACGATCCCGCGCGAGGACAGCGTCAGCACCTCGATGGCGGCCGAGGCGAGGAAGTCGACGAACCGCGCGGCCACGTCGTCGGGGTAGGTGGCGCCGACCGCCACCTTCGTGACACCCAGGTGGGCGCACGCGTCGACGAACGCGAACGACGTGCTCGACGCCGGCACCCCGGCCGTGGCCCGCAGCGCCGCGACCTGCTCGGCGGCACCGTCCCAGCCGAAGACGAAGCTGCCGCTGGTGCAGGCCCACACGATCGCGTCGAGCGGCTGCGGGAGCTCCTTGAACCCGGCCGAGAGCACGTCGTCGCCGCCGATGTCGAGCAGCGCGTCGACGCGGTGGGCGTCCTCGCGCATCTCGGTGTGCACCAGCGGCAGCGCCGGCCCGCCGAGCAGCGACTCCGCGAGCGGGTAGTCGTCCTCCGCGGAGTAGCCGGGGTAGAGGATGCCTACGGTGGTCATGCAGCTCCTGACGTGGTTGTCGGGTCGGGGACGGCCACCAGACCGGGGCCGTCCACGGGTGCGATGCCGACCGGGCCGTCGAGGCCGGCGGCCAGCAACCGCCCGCCGCCCACCGCCTCGCGGCCCATGGCGCGCAGCGCGGCCCACATGGTGACCTGGTTGGCGGTGAGCACGGGCTTGCCGAGCGCCTGTTCGAGCGGCTCGATGAGGTCGTAGGTCGGCACGTTGGTGCAGCTGATGAACAGCGCCTCGGCCGCGTCGGTGTCGGCGGCCCGGACGATCTCGACGACCTGCGCGTAGGTGACGCGCCAGATGTTGCCGAGCAGCCCCAGCCCCTCGCACGACACGGTGCGCACGCCGTTCTCGGCGAGGAACCCGACGAGACGGCGGGTGACCGGCTCGACGTAGGGCGTGGCGATGGCGATCCGGTTCACGCCGAGCACCGCGAGCGCGTCGATCAGCGCCCCCGACGTGGTGCAGGCCGCGGGCGCGCCGGCGTCGAGCATCGTGCGGCGCAGCACCTGCTCCCCGAGCGCTCCGTCCACGAAGCTGCCCGACGTGCACGCGTACGCGACGACCGCGGGCTCGGGAGTGAGGACGTCACGGGTGGCGCGGCGCATCGCCCGCCGGTCGCCGCAGGCCACCGCCATCTCGACGGTCATCGGCGTGGTGAAGAACGGCAGCCGGGTGAGGTACAGCGAGATGTCCTCGGGCACCCAGCGCCACAGCTCGCGGTCGAGCGCGAAGTCGAACGGTGCGACGACCCCGATCCCGTGCTGACCAGCGGGTTCGGTATGGCCGACCGACAGCTCGGTGGGCACGGCGCGCCCCTAGCCGGCGTCGGAGGAGGGGGAGACGGCCTCGAGCCGCGAGTAGACGAGCTTCTCGCCCACGCTGCCCGAACGCCAGACGTCGTGGCACGCCTCGGCCATGCCGGGCAGCCCCTCGATGATCGTGGCGTAGACGTTGCCCGGCACCCAGCCGACATCGCCGTTGATGAGGAGGTTGTTGCGGCCGTAGAAGATCGCGAGGTCGATGCCGCCCTCGGCCTGGTCGATGCCCTGGTCCTCCTTGAAGGACGCGTCGAGCACGCCGCCGGAGAAGTCGAAGTAGCAGACGTCGCCGGGGATGGGGGTGACGGTGGTGTTCTCGTGGCCGATCTTCGGGCCGAACCGGCGCACGATCGAGTACACCTCGTTGCGGGCGTACTTGGCGTGCTGCGCGGGGCCGCCGAGCGGACCCTCACCGAGCGCCTCCCAGACCGCTGCGCAGGTGCGGGGAGCTTCCTTCTCGAGGAGCTCGGCGACGCAGGAGACGCCGCGCTTCTCGAGGCTGATCCGGATGAACTTCGACATGTGGTGCCACTCCCGGCGGTAGTGGGGGGCTGTAACGAGATGACTGACGGCCCGCAGCGCCGCGGATTGTTGACAATCATACGAGAGGTTCCTAACGTGTCAAACATCAGGGCCCGACGCCCGGAAGGACGCCTCGCTTGCCCGTTTCCGCAGCTCAGCGGCCCACCAGTCGAACGACGTCACTGCCGACGGTCACCGTGCTGCACGCCGCCGACGACCCTGCCCGCTCCCTCGGTCTCGATGCCCCGCGCCTCGTCACCGACGCCGCCTCGCTGGCGGCGGCGCTGCCCGGCACGGAGGTGCTGCTCGTCTGGGACTTCCTCTCCGACGCCGTCCGCGACGCCTGGCCCGGCACCGACACGAGCGCCCTGCGCTGGGTGCACACCGCCAGCGCGGGCGTCGACCGGCTGATGTTCCCCGGCCTGCTGGACTCCGACGTCGTACTCACCAACTCCCGCGGCGTGTTCGACGTGCCGATGGCCGAGTACGTGCTGGGGCTGGTGCTCGCGATGGCCAAGGACCTCGGCGGCACGCTCGCGGCGCAGGCGCAGCACGCGTGGCGCCATCGCGAGACCCAGGGCGTGGCGGGCACGCGTGCCGTGGTGGTCGGGAGCGGGCCGATCGGGCACGCGATCGCCCGGATGCTCGGTGCCGTCGGGATCGCCGTCGACCTGGTCGGGCGCCGCGCGGCCGAGGGCATCCACGCGTTCGACGCCCTGCCCGAGATGCTCCCCCGCACCGACTGGCTGGTGCTCGCCGCGCCGCTCACCGACGCCACCCGCGGCATGCTCGACGCCGCCGCGCTCGCCGCGCTACCCCCGAGCGCCCGCGTGATCAACGTCGGGCGCGGCGGCCTCGTCGTCGAACCCGATCTGGTCGACGCGCTGCGCGAGGGCCGGATCGCCGGTGCCGCACTCGACGTGGTGGCGCAGGAGCCGCTCGTGGCGGACTCTCCCCTGTGGGACCTGCCTGGCGTGATCGTCTCGCCGCACATATCGGGGGACACCGTCGGCTGGCGCGACGCGCTCGCCGACGTGTTCACCGCCAACCTCGCCCGCTACCGCGCGGGCGACCCCCTCCACAACGTGGTGGACAAGTCGCTCGGCTACGTCACCTCGGGCGAGGTCACGAGCCCGTCCATCGGCAGCGGAGGTTCCTCATGACCAGCCCGACCGTCGCCCGCAGCGCGGCCGACCTCACCGCGGCCGAGCTGCTCGCCGCGTACCGGACCGGCGACCTCTCCCCCGTCACCGCCACCCAGGCCGTACTCGACCGCATCGTCCGGCTCGACCCTGAGGTCAACGCGTTCTGCCTGCTCGACGCGGACGCCGCTCTGGACGCCGCGCGGGCGTCGGAGAAGCGCTGGCAGCGGGGCGAGCCGCAGGGCCGCCTCGACGGCGTGCCGGTGTCGGTGAAGGACCTGTTCCTCACCCGGGCCCTGCCCACGCTGCGCGGCTCGCACTCGATCGACCCCGCCGGGCCGTGGGACGTCGACGCGCCCGTCGTCGCGCGGGTGCTCGCCCACGGCGGGGTGGTCGTCGGCAAGACCACCACCCCGGAGCTCGGCTGGAAGGGCGTCACCGACAACCCGCTGACGGGCGTCACCGGGAACCCGTGGGACCCGTCACGCACGTCCGGAGGCTCGTCGGGCGGCAGCGCCGCGGCCGTCGCGCTCGGAATGGCGCCGCTCTCATTGGGCACCGACGGCGGTGGCTCGGTGCGCATCCCGGCCGGCTTCAGCGGCATCAGCACGATCAAGCCGACCTACGGGCGCGCTCCGCTCTACCCGGCCAGCCCGTTCGGCACGCTCGCGCACGCCGGCCCGATGACGCGCACGGCCGCCGACGCGGCGCTGCTGCTCGACGTCATGTGCGGCGCCGACCCCCGTGACCCGTGGGCGCTCGCGCCGCCAACCTCGACCGTCGAGCGGCTCGGGGACCCGATGGCGGGGCTGCGCATCGCCGTCAGCCCGGCGCTCGGGTACGCGCAGGTCGACCCCGGTGTCGCGGCCGCGTTCGCCGCGGCGGTGGAGGTGTTCGCCGCCCTCGGCGCGCGGGTCGAGGAGGCCGAGCCCGGGTTCGCCGACCCCGTCGCGGCGTTCGAGACGCTCTGGTTCGCAGGCGCCGCGAAGTCGATCGAGAACGTGACACCCGAGCAGCGGGCGCGGATGGACCCGGGTCTCGTCGAGGTGGCCGAGCAGGGCGCGCGCACCTCGGCACTCGAGTACCTCGGCGCGATGGCCGTGCGCAACGAGCTCGGCATCCTCATGGGCGAGTTCCACTCCCGCTACGACCTGCTGCTCACCCCGACGCTGCCGATCCCGGCGTTCGAGAAGGGCGTGGAGGTGCCGGCGGGCTGGCCGCGCGAGCGCTGGACGTCCTGGACGCCGTTCACCTATCCGTTCAACATGACCCAGCAGCCGGCCGCGAGCGTGCCGTGCGGGTTCGTGCCGGGACCGGGCGGGCAGCTCCCGGTGGGCCTGCAGATCGTCGGCCCCCGCCACGCGGACGGCGCGGTGCTCGCGGCGGCCCACGCGTACCAGCAGGCGACGGACTGGCACCTGCGGCGTCCCCCGCTGCTCGCCGGCTGACGAGACCGACCGACGAGACCGGCGACGGCGCCTACGTGGCGTCGTCGTCGATCGGGGGGCGCTCGTTCTTCTCCAGCGCCTTCGGGGCGGGCTTCGTCATGTCGATGCCGCCGCCGTTGGTGGAACCGTTGGCGCCGTTCGTCGCGCTCTGCGGGGCGGTGCCGAAGCCGTTGGGCTTCACCGGCTGGTCGTCGCCGAACAGGGCGTTGGTGGCGGCGGTGCGCGGGTTGAAGTTCCGCAGGCCCCGCAGCTCCTCGAGCGGCTTGCGCAGCTCGTCGAACTCGGGCCCGAGCTCGCCGCGCAGCTGCTCCTTGGCGCCGCTGGCGTACTCCTTGACCTGCCGGATGGAACGGCCCAGCCAGGCCGCAGCGCCGGGGAGCCGCTCAGGGCCCAGGATGAAGAGACCGGCCACGATCAGGACGAGGATCTCTCCCCAGCCGACGCTCTCGAACATGGGGTCAGCGTACGTCAGTCCGAGGTCAACACCACGGGCAACGACAGCGGACGTCCGTCGCGCAGGACCTGCACCTGCACGGTGTCGCCCGGTTTGCGCTCCGAGACGGCCACGGCGAGCTCGTCCGCGCCGCCGATGGTGCGGTCGCCGACCTTGACGATGACGTCGCCCTCGACGATGCCGGCCTTCGCCGCCGCCCCACCGGCCTGCACGTTCTCCACCTGCGCGCCGTCGGAGGTGGAGTCGCTGACCGAGCGGGCGTTGACACCGATCTCGGCGTGCTTGACCACCCCGGTCCTGATCAGCTCGTCGGCGATGACGCGGGCGCTGTCGATGGGGATGGCGAAGCCGAGCCCGATCGAGCCGCCCTCACCGCCGGTGTCGCCCTGCCCGAGGCTGCGGATGGCGGTGTTGATGCCCACGACGGCGCCGGTGGAGTCGACGAGGGGGCCGCCGGAGTTGCCGGGGTTGATCGCCGCGTCGGTCTGGATCGCGTCGATCACCGCGTTGGTGTCGCTGCCGCCGCCGTCGAGCCGGACGGGCCGGTTGACCGCGCTGACGATGCCGTCGGTGACGGTGCCGGCCAGGCCGAACGGCGAGCCGATGGCGATCACGCCGTCGCCGACGGCGAGCCCCGCCGACGAGCCGATCGTGGCCACCACCGGGTTGGCGACGTTCACCTTGACCACGGCGAGGTCGGTCTTGGGGTCGCGGCCGACGATGCGGGCCGGGGTGCGCGTGCCGTCGTGGAAGATCGCCTCGATGGACGCGCCGTCGGCCCCGACGGCCGCGGAGACGACATGGTTGTTCGTGAGCACGTAGCCCGACGGGTCGATCACCACGCCCGACCCACTGCCGCCCTGGTCGCCGACCCGGACCTCGATGGAGACCACGGCGGGCACGGTGCGCTGGGCGATGTCGGCCACCGACCCGGGAGGCCGCTCCTTGCCCGGGAGCGCCTGCGTGATGGTGGGATCCGGTTCGGTGAGGCTGGCCGCGCCCTCGGCCGTGTAGCGCCCGACGAGCCCACCCGCCGCTCCGACCAGCAGCGCGAGGACGGCCAGCACGGCGAGGGCCCGGGGGTGCACGCGGCGCCCGAACAGCACCTCGCGAAGGCTCAGCCGGGCACCTGGACCGCGCGGGGCCTCCGCCGCCGATGCGCCGGACTCCGCCGGTGCGCCCAGCGCCACGGTGCTGTCCGGGTCGCGCCAGGGATCGCGGTCGGCGTCGGCGTCCCAGAACGGCTCGTCCCCGCCGGCCGGGCCGTGCCCGTTCGTGGGGGGCCGTTGCAGCGACTCCGCCGGGGCGTCGCCGCCCAGCTCGGGACGCCCGAACGCCACGGCCAGCGCGGCGTGCGGGGGCGGGGCGAGCGCGGTGCGCGGTGCGGCCGTGGACCCGGGTGGCGACGCGAACCCGCCCTCGACACCCTCGGGACGCCCGAAGACCTGCGCGATGCCCTCGTCGACCACCGGGCGGGACAGCGGCCGCGGACCGAGCCGGGGTGGCTCACCGTCGGCCGGAACGGGCTCCTCCGCGGGGCTGGGCTCGTTCATCGCGGCGGGACGCTCCTGGACAGGGGTGCGGACGGGACTGCCCATGAGGGTGCCTCAACGGCGGTGAAGTCCACGTAGCCGGGTGCCCGATCAGGGCAGGCGCAGGAAGGAGCCCGGGACGTGGTAGAGCTGGTCGACCGGGGCCTCGGTGGTGGGGCTGGATCCGGTGGCGGGGCTGGATCCGGTGGCGGGCGTGATGCGCAGCTGCGCGTCGACGACCGAGCCGCCGAGGACGGAGCCGTCGAAGACCCCGCGCGGCGGGGTGTGGGCGGGTGCGTCGCTGGCCACGCCGGTGGCTCCGAGTGCGATGGCACCCAGCGCGAGGCCCGACATGGCCGCTCCGGCACCGAAGCGCAGGCGGCGCGACGGCGGACGGCGTCCGTGGTGGCCCGACAGGCCCGGTGCGGCGGCCGCCGGAGCGACCCGCTCGGGACGCAGCACCGAGACGAGCGTGCCGTCGGGGGTGACGGCCAGGCCGGCGGGGGCGTCGGGGAGATCGGAGAGATCGGTGTCCTGCGGGATGGAGCAGAGGCTGCTCAGCAGCGAGGACGGCATGCTGGGGCCGCCCGCGGAGCGCAGGGCATAGCGGGCCTGCCCCTGCGCGGCCACCTGGTTCGCGCAGTCCGGACAGGCGTCGAGATGCCGGGTGGCACGGTCGAAGGGGCCGTCGGCGAGCTCGTCGTCCACGAACGCGGCCACGGCCTCCGGGGACAGGTGGTCCTGCCCCCAGTCCGGCAGTGTCACCGAGAACCGTCGACCCTCGACTGTCACCCGCGAACCTCCTCCAGTTGCTCGGACGCCACCGTCGACTCGGCCCTGCGCCGCTCCAGGGAGTTGCGCAGTGCGGCCCGGCCGCGGTGGATCCTGCTTCTCACCGTACCCAGTTTGACCCCGAGGGTGGCCCCGATCTCCTCGTAGGACAGGCCCTCCACGTCACAGAGCACGACCGCGGCGCGGAACTCCGGCGGCAGCTCGTCGAGCGCGGCCTGGAGCATCGGGTCGAGGTGGGTCTCGGAGAAGACCTGCTCGGGCTCGGGCCCCTGGCCGGGGATGCGGTCCGAGTCGTCGGGCAGCGCCTCCATCCGGATCCGGGCGCGGCGACGCACCATGTCCAGGAACAGGTTGGTGGTGATCCGGTGCAGCCAGCCCTCGAACGTGCCGGGCTTGTAGGACGCGAGCGACCGGAACACCCGGACGAACGTCTCCTGGGTGAGGTCCTCGGCGTCGTGCTGGTTGCCGGTGAGGCGGTAGGCGAGGCGGTAGACGCGGTCGCCGTGTTCACGGACGACCTCGTCCCAGCTCGGCGGCGTCCATTCGGCGCCCTCGCCGGGCAGCACCGTGCCTACGGGCGCTGTTGCGTCCAGCACTGTGGCTGAGCCCTCGGTCATCGTCGGGTCGCACCTCCTACGGCGGGTCGTGCCGTCGAGAGAACGAGGTTCCGGATCCGAATGTTCCCGGTTCCTCACCGACCTACGACCCAGGCCGACACCACACAACGTGCCCTACCCCCGTGACAGACGTGTGAGAACGGTCTGAGAAGAGTCTGTGAATGCGGAGCACGACCACCGCCCAGTAGCCTCTTGACCATGACCGCTCCGGACGCGTTGCGCGAGCTCGTCGAAGGCTACCTCGCCGAGGACGACGTCCTGGTCGCCGCGCGCACCCGCGGAAACGAGCTGGGCTGCATCCCGGTGAGCGGCGGAGCGGGCACGGGCCTGCGCTTCCTGGCGGCCGCGATCGGCGCGAAGGCCGTGGTGGAGATCGGTACGGGCGCCGGGGTGAGCGGGCTGTGGCTGCTGCGCGGCATGGTCACCGACGGGGTACTGACCTCGATCGACGTCGATCCCGAGCACCAGAAGGCCGCCCGCGCGGCGTTCGTCGCGGACGGCCACGGGCCGTCCCGGCTCCGGCTGATCAACGGGATGGGCCTCGAGGTGCTGCCGCGGCTCACCGACGGCGGCTACGACCTCGTGTTCGTCGACGCGGACGCCGTGGACTACCCCCGCTACCTCGACGAGGCCGTCCGGCTGCTGCGCACGGGCGGCGTGGTGGCGCTCGCGGGCGTGCTGGCCCCGGGTGCCCTCGATCCCGACGCGGCGGACGCCGGCAGCGTCGCCCTGCGGGAGGTGGCCCGCCAGGTGCGCGATGACGAGCGCCTGACGCCGGTGCTGCTCCCGCTCGGCGACGGCGTGCTCACCGCGGTGAAGACCGGCTGAGCGTCGCGCGGCGCGGTGTCTCGCGCGGCGGTGTCTAGAGGGCGGTGGCGTCTAGAGGGCGGTGGCGCCCTTGCCCAGCACGACCACGCCGCCCTGGCTGACGGTGTAGCGGGCGCGGTCCATGGCGAGGTCCACCCCCACGAGGGCTCCCTCGGGGATCACCACGTTCTTGTCGAGGATCGCCCCGCGCACCACGGCCCCGCGGCGCACGACGGTGCCCGGGAGCACCACCGAGTCCGACACCTCGGCGCCGGCCTCGATGCGGACGTTCGGGCTGATGACCGACCGGCGCACGATGGCGCCGGAGATGATCGTGCCGGCCCCGACGATCGAGTCCTGCGCGATGCCGCCCTCCACGAACTTGGCGGGCGGCAGCGGCGCCATGGCCGTGCGGATGGGCCAGCGCTCGTTGTAGAGATTGAAGATCGGGTGCACCGACACCAGGTCGGTGTGCGCCTCGTAGTAGGCGTCGAGCGTGCCGACGTCGCGCCAGTAGCCCGAGTCGCGGTCGGTGGCGCCGGGCACCACGTTGTCGGCGAAGTCGTAGACGTTCGCCTCACCCCGTCCGACCAGCTGCGGGATGATGTCGCCGCCCATGTCGTGGTCGGAGTCGTTGTCCTCGGCGTCCACGCGCAGCGCGTCGAGCAGTGCCTCGGTGGTGAACACGTAGTTGCCCATCGACGCGAACGTGACGTCGGGGTCGTCGGGCACGTGCGGCGGGTCGGACGGCTTCTCGAGGAACTCGGTGATCCTGCCCGACTCGTCGGAGGCGATGCAGCCGAACGCCTTGGCCTCCGCGCGGGGCACCCGGATGCCGGCGACGGTGACGCCCGCGCCGCTCTCGATGTGCGCGGCGATCATCTGGCCCGGGTCCATGCGGTAGACGTGGTCGGCGCCGAACACCGCGATGTAGTCCGGCCGCTCGTCGTAGACGAGGTTGAGGCTCTGGAAGATCGCGTCGGCGCTGCCGGTGTACCAGCGGCGGCCGAGCCGCTGCTGCGCGGGCACAGTGGTGATGTACTGCCCGAGCACGCTCGACAGGCGCCAGGTGGTGGAGATGTGGCGGTCGAGCGAGTGCGACTTGTACTGCGTGAGCACGCAGATGCGGTGCAGCCCCGCGTTGACGAGGTTGGACAGCACGAAGTCGATCAGCCGGTAGTTGCCCCCGAACGGGACGCCGGGCTTGGCGCGGTCGGCGGTGAGCGGCCACAGCCGCTTGCCCTCGCCGCCCGCCAGGACGATGCCCAGCACGTTGGCCGAGAAACCCCGCGGCGAGGCGGGCGAGATGCGGGCACCGGTCACGGTGCCGACCCTAGTGCTCCTACACCGTGCCGGGCCACAGGGAGCGGGCGACGGCGGGGAACTCCTCATCCCGAAAGGCTGCTGATGGCCTACGGTGCCGAACGTGCGCATCGGCCTGCTCACCCGCGAGTACCCACCCGACGTCTACGGCGGGGCGGGGGTGCACGTCGAACACCTCGTCCCGGCGCTGCGCGACCTCGTCGACGTCGACGTCCACTGCTTCGGCGAGCCCCGGGAGGGCCGGGCGGGCGTGTACGCCCACCGGCCGTCCAGGGCGCTGGCGGAGGCCAACCCCGCGCTGCAGACCCTGGGAGTCGACCTGTCGATGGTGGCGGCCCTCGAGGGCGTGGACATCGCGCACTCCCACACCTGGTACGCCAACATGGCCGGCCACCTCGCGAAGATCCTGCACGGCACCCCGCACGTCGTCACGGCCCACTCGCTGGAGCCCAGACGGCCGTGGAAGGCCGAACAGCTCGGTGGCGGGTACCGGCTCTCCTCGTGGGTGGAGCGGACGTCCTACGAGCACTCGGACGCCGTCATCGCCGTGAGCGCAGGCATGCGCACCGACGTGCTGGACTGCTACCCGGCGCTCGACCCGGCGCGCGTGCACGTGGTGCACAACGGCATCGACACGACCTTCTACCGCCCCGATCCCGCCCGCGACGCCGTGCGCGCGGCCGGCGTCGACCCGGACCGACCCAGCGTCGTGTTCGTCGGGCGGATCACCCGGCAGAAAGGCGTCGGCCACCTCGTGGCGGCCGCCCACCACATCGATCGCGACGCCCAGATCGTGCTGTGCGCGGGTGCGCCGGACACCCCGGAGATCGCCGAGGAGACCGGGAAGGCCGTCGCGGAGCTCAGTGCGTCACGGCCCGGGGTGATCTGGGTGCGCGGCATGCTCCCGACCGCCGACATCCGTCAGCTGCTCTCCGCGGCCACCGTGTTCGTCTGCCCGTCGGTGTACGAGCCGCTGGGCATCGTGAACCTGGAGGCGATGGCCTGCGGCACGGCCGTCGTGGCGTCTGACGTCGGGGGCATCCCCGAGGTGGTGGCCGACGGCGAGACGGGCCTGCTCGTGCACTTCGACGAGCACGACGTCGAGACGTTCCGCACGGGCATCGCCGACGCGGTCAACACCCTGCTCGCCGACCCCGCCCGCGCCGCGGCGATGGGGGCGGAGGGCCGGGTGCGGGCCGAGCGCGACTTCACCTGGCAGACCGCCGCGGCACGCACGGTGGAGATCTACGAGTCGCTCGTCTGACCGGCGCAGCCGCCGCGCCCACGCCCGGGCCGGGAACGACGACGGCGCCGGTGCACTGAGTGCACCGGCGCCGTCGTGTCTCGGATCGGTTCAGCCGGAGGCGGCCTTCAGGGCGTCGCCGAGGTCGCTGGCCTCTTCGGCCGACATCTCCACGACCAGGCGGCCGCCGCCCTCGAGAGGAACGCGCATCACGATGCCCCGACCCTCCTTGGTCACCTCCAGGGGACCGTCACCGGTCCGGGGCTTCATCGCCGCCATTCTCCTGCTCCCTCCATCTGTGTGGTGCGGGTCGTCGTGCGGGTCGTGCCGGTGCCGCTGCGCGAGGGGAGCGCACGGCGGGGATGCTGCGAACATCTTTCCTCATCCATCGGGCAGGGGCGAAACCGGAGCGATCAACCCGCCCGTGAGTTCACCCTCCGTGTCCGTTACGACGCAGCGCGCCAGCAGTCGCGGACGTGGTCGTCGACGAGGCCCGCGGCCTGCATGAGGGCGTAGCAGGTGGTCGGCCCGACGAAACGCAGCCCGCGCCGCTTGAGCTCCTTCGCCATGGCCGTCGACTCCGCGCTGGTGGCGGGCACCTCGGAGAGGTCGGCCGGGCGGTGGTGCGTGGCCGGGTCGGGCGCGAACGACCACAGCAGCTCGTCGAGCGGGGTCTCCAGGTCGAGCACCTGACGCGCATTGTGGACGGTGGCCTCGATCTTGGAGCGGTTGCGCACGATCCCGGTGTCGCCGAGGAGCCGCTCCACGTCGGACTCGCCGAACCGGGCCACCGCCTCGGGGTCGAAGCCCGCGAACGCGGACCGGAACGCCGGGCGCTTGCGCAGGATGACGATCCACGACAGGCCCGATTGGAACGCCTCCAGGCTCAGCCGCTCGAACATCGCGGTGACGCCGTGCAGGGGCCGGCCCCACTCGTCGTCGTGATAGGCGCTGTACTCCGGCGCCGAGCCGGCCCAGCCGCACCTCGTGAGCTCACCCACCGACGCGGTACCGCTCCTCGCACTGCCGGGCCATCCTGTGCAGCGACCACAGCACACCGGCCCGGAACGCCGACCGCACGAGCGGCCAGCCCAGCCGGCCCAGCGCGCCCAGCGGGAGGTCGAGCAGCTCGGTCCAGAGGAAGCGGGAGCGCTGCGGGCCCAGCTCGACCACCTCGAACACGCCGTCGCCCCGCACGACGTTGCCCGTGTGCCGGACGACGCAGCGCTTCGGAGGCTCCCACTCGACGATCTCCATCGTGTCGGTGAAGCCGAGCGGGCCGACCCCGCTGAAGGCGCTCAGCCTGGCCCCGAGGCGCCTGCCGTCGCCCTCGCCGGTGACCGCGACGCGGGTGCCGAGCATCCACTCGCCCTGCCCCGCCCAGTCGGTGACGGCGTCCCACACCGCCTGCGCGGGGGCGTCGACGTCCACCGGCACGGTCAGCTCGACTCGCTGGGAGCTCACTGCTCCTCCTTCCGGGCGGCCACGGACTCCAGCTCGGCGACCCGGGCCAGCAGTCCGTCACGCTCCATGCCCGTCCGGTCGAGCTCGTCGGCGAGGCGGTCGAGCACCCAGTCCACCTCGGCCATCCGGTATCCCCTGACGGCCTGCGGGAACCGCAGTTCGCGGACGTCCTCGCCGTCGATCTCCCCGGCGGGCAGCCGGGTGGGGGTGGCCCCAGGCGCCAGCGGCGCGAGCTCCTCGCCCCGCCCGAACACGGCGGCGGCGAGCCCGAACAGGACGGCCGCGACCGCGACGACGACGATCAGGTAGATCAGCGCGGTCCCCACCCGACCCATCCCACCACAGGGCTCAGCCGATCCGGCGCAGGACCTCACGCATCGGCGGCCGCTCGGCCACCACGACGGGCGTGGAGGAGGGCAGCCACTCGCCGCCGACCTGGACGAACTGGGTCAGCGCTCCGCCGTCGTCGTCCCTGCGGCAGCGGGCGAGCGCCGCGGCGAGGATCTGGCGCGCCATCACGCCCAGCTGCAGCATCGAGCGGTTGCGGTGCTTGCGGACGCCGAGGTTGACCTGCGCGATGGCGTCGAGGCCGTGGGCGGTGTGCGTGTCGAGCAGCAGCCCGATCTCGACGCCGTACCCGGCCGCGAACGGCAGCGACTCCAGCAGCTCGCGGGTGCCCGCGTACTCCCCGCCCAGCGGCTGGACGACGCCGGCGAGCTCGGGGCGCAGCGCGGCCAGCAGCGGCCGGACGAGCAGCTCGGTGACCCGGCCGCCGCCGGTGTCCACCTCGCTGCTTTCCAGCCGCAGCGGGCGCCGGTAGAAGCCCTTGACCAGGCCAACGCCCTCCTCGACCAGCAGCGGGCCCAGCAGCGCCGGGACGAAACCGGCGTCGAAGTCGATGAGGTCGGAGTCGATGTAGCAGATGATGTCGCCGGTGGTGGCGGCCAGCGAGCGCCACAGCACCTCGCCCTTGCCTGCGAACGGCTCCAGCTCCGGGACGACGTCGGTGCGGCGCACGACGCGGGCACCCGCGGCCGTGGCGACCTCGATGGTGCGGTCGGTGGAGCCGGAGTCCACCACCACGAGCTCGTCCACCAGGGGGACGGGATGGGTGGCGGTCGACAGGGTGAAGGGCAGGATCGCGGCGACGATGGGCCCGACCGTGGCCTCCTCGTCGAGCGCGGGCAGCACCACCGACACGCGGCGGCCGGCCTTGGCGGCCACCAGCTCGTCGACGGTCCAGGACGGGTCCTGCCAGGTGCGGCGCGCGAACCACCTCTCGGTGACGGGGTCCATGGGCTCTCCTCGTGTGCTGGAAGGGAGTCGGCCCCGTTGCCGAGAGGGATCTACGTCAGTACTGCCGATCCATGGCCCTCAAGCCAGTGCTCGTACGGCGCGTGCGGGTGGGCGGGTGCCCACGATCGACGCCACCATGTCCACGGTACGTCGTGTGGCCGTCACCTGGTGGGCGCGAAACACGCGCGCTCCCGCCGCGGCTGCCAGCGCGGTGGCCGCGAGCGTGCCCTCCAGCCGCTCCGTCACGTCGGCGGCGCCGAGCGTCTCGCCGACGAAATCCTTGTTGGACAAGGCCATCAGCACCGGCCAGCCGGTGGCGACGAGCTCGTCGCAGTGGCGCAGCAGCGCGAGCCCGTGGAACGTGTTCTTGCCGAAGTCGTGGGTGGGGTCGATGAGGATCCCCTCTTTCGGCACCCCCAGCGCCACCAGCTTCTCGGCCTGACCGCACACGTCGGCGATCACGTCGGCCACGATGTCGGCGTAGCGGACGCGGTGCGGGCGCCGCCGCGGCACGGCCCCGCCGGTGTGCGAGCAGACGATGCCGGCGCCGGTCGCCGCGGCCACCTCGCCGAGCGTCGGATCGGCTCCCGCCCAGGTGTCGTTGAGCAGGTCGGCGCCCTCGGCGACGGCGATGCGGCCGACCTCGCCGCGCCAGGTGTCCACGCTGATGACGGCGTCCGGGTGGCGCTCGCGCACCGCGGCGACGAACGGGACCACCCGGCGGATCTCCTCCGCGGCGTCCACGTCGGACCCCGGCCCGGCCTTGACCCCGCCGATGTCGATGATGTCGGCACCCTCACCGACGAACCGGTCGACGGCGGCCATCGCCGCGTCGTCGGAGAACGTGGCACCCTTGTCGTAGAACGAGTCGGGCGTTCGGTTGACGATCGCCATGACGAGCGCGCGGTCCTGGGCGGGAACGCGGCTGCCGAATCGGATCACAGGCTCGATCGTGGCACGCCCACCGGGGCCGCGCAGGCGTCCAGCGCCGCGTCGACGTCGGTGGCGACCACGAGCCGCTCGATCGCCTCCGGCCGGACGAACCCACGGTCGCCCAGGTTCCGGACCCACTCCAGCAGGCCGGCGTAGTGGCCGTCGGGATCGAGCAGGACCACCGGCTTCGCGTGCAACCGCAGGTAGCCCGACGTCCAGATCTCGAACAGCTCCTCGCACGTGCCGACGCCGCCGGGCAGCGTCAGGAACGCGTCGGACCGGGACTCCATGAGCGCCTTGCGCTCCCGCATCGTGTCGACGACGAGCAGCTCGTCGGAGTCGTGGTCGGCCCACTCGAGATCGACGAGCGATCGCGGGATGACCCCCGTGGTGTGCGCTCCGCCCGCGCGCGCCGCCGCGGCTACCGCGCCCATCATCGACCGCTTCCCCCCACCGGACACGAGGCTCCAGCCGCGGGCGGCGATCCCGCCGCCCACCTCGGCGGCCAGCGCCAGGTACTGCGGTGCGATGCCCTCGACGGACGCGCAGTAGACACAGACCGCTCGTGTCGACTGCGCCTCCGCGGGCAGGAGCGCGTCGGCGGCGGCCACTAGTGCGCCTGCTCCCACGCCTTGTAGGCGTCGTGCACCACTCGCACGGCGTCGTCGACGTCGTCGGTGAGGTGCAGCAGCGCCAGGTCCTTCTCCCCCACCTTGCCGCTCTCGAGCACGGTCTTGGAGATCCAGTCGTAGAGCCCGCCCCAGTACTCGGTGCCCAGCAGCACCACGGGGAACTTGGTGACCTTCTTCGTCTGCACCAGCGTCAGCGCCTCGAACAGCTCGTCGAGCGTGCCGAAGCCGCCGGGCAGGCACACGAACGCCTGCGAGTACTTGACGAACATCGTCTTGCGGGCGAAGAAGTAGCGGAAGTTGATGCCGAGGTCGACCCACTCGTTGAGGCCCTGCTCGAACGGCAGCTCGATGCCCAGGCCCACCGAGAGCCCGCCGGCCTCGGAGCAGCCCTTGTTGGCGGCCTCCATGACGCCCGGTCCGCCACCGGTGATGACCGCGAAGCCCTCCTCGGCGAGCGCGGTGCCCAGCGCCCGGCCCTGCGCGTACTCGACGTGGTCGCGCGGGGTGCGCGCCGAGCCGAACACCGTGACGGCACGCGGCAGCTCGGCCAGCATCCCGAAGCCCTCGACGAACTCGGCCTGGATGCGCATGACACGCCAGGGATCGGTGTGCACCCAGTCGCTGGGGCCGCGGGAGTCCAGCAGCCGCTGGTCGGTGGTGGTGGCCTCGTTGCGACGCTCGCGGCGCAGGACCACGGGGCCGCGCTGCTTCTCGTCGGGGCGCCCGGCCCCGTTCGTGCTCATGGTCGTCAGGGTAGTGAGGGCCCCAGGAACCGGCGCAGCACCGCCGTCGCGTCGGTGATCAGGCGCGTGTCCACGTGCTCCTCGCGGGTGTGGGCGAGGTTGGGGTCGCCCGGGCCGTAGTTCACCGCGGGGATGCCGAGCGCGGCGAACCGGGAGACGTCGGTCCAGCCGTACTTCGCCGACGGGACGCTGCCGGTGGCGGCGAGGAACTCCTGCGCGGCCGGAGCGGCGAGCCCGGGCAGCGCGCCCGGGGACATGTCGGTGAGCACCAGCTCGAACCCGTCGAACACCTCGCGGACGTGCCTCTCGGCCGCGGCGGCGTCACGGTCGGGGGCGAAGCGGAAGTTGACCGTCACCACGCACTCGTCGGGCACGACGTTGCCGGCCACCCCACCCGTGATCTTCACGGCCTGCAGGCCCTCGCGGTAGACGCAGCCGTCGATGTCGACGTCGCGGGCGGTGTGGGTGCGCAGCCGGTCGAGCACCTCCCCCGCGGCGTGGACGGCGTTGGTGCCCAACCAGGACCGCGCCGAGTGCGCCCGGCGGCCGCGGGTGGTTATCTCCACCCGCAGCGTGCCCTGGCAGCCCGCCTCGACGGTGCCGTTGGTGGGCTCGCCGAGGATCGCGAGGTCGGCGGCGAGCCAGGCGCGGTGCTCGCGCTCGATGCGGCCCAGCCCGTTGCGCGCGGCCTCGACCTCCTCGCAGTCGTAGAACACCAGCGTCAGGTCGTGGCGGGGCTCGGCGACGGTGGCCGCGAGGTGCAGGAAGACGGCGTCGCCCGCCTTCATGTCCGAGGTGCCGCAGCCGTAGAGCAGGTCGCCCTCGCGGTGCCCGGGCACGTTGTCGGCGATCGGGACGGTGTCGAGGTGGCCGGCGAGCAGCACGCGCCGGTCCCGGCCCAGGTGCGTGCGCGCCAGCACCGCGTCCCCCGAGCGCAGCACCTCCAGGTGCGGGGCCTGCGCGCGCAGGGCGGCCTCGACGGCGTCGGCGAGCCCGGCCTCGTCGCCCGAGACGCTCCGGACGTCGACCAGCGCGGCGCAGAGGTCGACGGGATCGGCGGTGAGGTCGAGGTGCGCGGCAGCCACGCCTCCGACGCTACCGGCCGCCTGTCGCCGGACGCGGCGCGGCCATGATCACCGGTTGCGCGCATGAGGTGCATATGTGCAGCTCATGCCCCAGCCGGGCTGATCATGGAATCGGACACCCCGGCGAACGGCGGTCGGGCCCGCGGCTACTAGCGTCGTGCACCGTGAGCACCGCACCGCGCCACGAGGGCGCCTCCGGCACCGGCCTGGCCACCGTCACCGCCGACGGCATCGTTCTCGACACCTGGTACCCAGCCCCCGCCCTCGGGCCGGACGCGGACGACCTCATGTCCGACCTCGAGCCGCTGGCCGGCGCCGACGGCGCGCGCGACGTCTCCACGGTGGTCGTGCGCACCACGATCGCCTCGCTGGCCGACGCCCCCGTCGACACCCACGACGTCTACCTGCGGCTGCACCTGCTCTCCCACCGGATCGTCGCCCCGCACGAGGTGAACCTCGACGGCCAGTTCGGCCTGCTCGCCAACGTGGTGTGGACCAACCACGGGCCGTGCGCGGTCACCGGCTTCGAGCTCACGCGCGCGCGGCTGCGGGCCCGCGGCACCGTCACGGTCTACGGCGTCGACAAGTTCCCGCGGATGGTCGACTACGTGCTGCCCTCGGGCGTCCGGATCGCCGACGCCGACCGCGTGCGGCTCGGCGCGCACCTCGCCGAGGGCACCACCGTCATGCACGAGGGCTTCGTCAACTTCAACGCGGGCACGCTCGGCAGCTCGATGGTCGAGGGCCGCATCTCGGCAGGCGTGGTCGTCGGCGACGGCTCGGACATCGGCGGCGGGGCCTCGATCATGGGCACGCTGTCGGGGGGCGGCAAGGAGGTCATCTCGGTCGGGCGACGCTGCCTGCTGGGCGCCAACGCCGGGGTGGGTATCTCCCTGGGCGACGACTGCATCATCGAGGCCGGGCTCTACGTCACCGCGGGCACGAAGGTCACGCTCCCGGACGGGCGGGTCATCGCGGCCCACACGCTCTCCGGGGAGAGCGGGCTGCTCTTCCGGCGCAACTCGGTGACCGGCGGTGTCGAGGTGCTCCCCCGTACGGGCGACGGCATCGCTCTGAACGCCGCGCTGCACGCCAACTAGGCTCGCCCCTCGTGCCCTCCCCCTCCGCGCACCCCCTGATCGTGCTGCCCGAGCCGCTCACCGCGGCGCCGTCCGACGCGCCCGTCCACCACGTCCGGGCGGCGCTGGACCTGCGCCTGCGCGCCCTCATGGCGCACGATCCGGGCACGCGCTCCGGCGCGGACATCGAGGACCTGCACCAGATGCGGGTGTCGGTGCGCCGCATGCGGGCCGCGTTGAAGGCCGCGCGCCCGCTGCTCGACGCCGCGTGGGCCGACGGGCTGCGCGCGGAGCTGGGCTGGCTCGGCGCCGCGCTCGGACCGGTGCGCGACCTCGACGTGATGCTGCTGCGACTGCGCGGTGAGATCGCCTCGCTGCCCGAGCGCGAGCAGAAGGCGGGCGGCGTGCTCGTCGCGGAGCTGGAGGAGGAGCGCGCCGCGGCCCGCGCGGAGATGCTGGCCGCGCTCGAGGCGCCCCGCTACACGGCGCTGCTGGAGCGGCTGGTCGACGCGATCCGGCTTCCCCTTCCCACCCCGTCCGCCACGCAGGTGCAGCCCGAGCTCGCCGACCTCGTCCGCGCGGAGGCCTACAAGCTGCGCAAGGCCGTCACGAGGGCCGGCGAGAACCCGCCCGACGAGGTGCTGCACGCGCTGCGGATCCGTGGGAAGCGCGTCCGCTACACCGGCGAGCTGGTGGAGCCGGGGCTGCGCCGGACGCCCGTCGGGAAGTCGATCAAGCAGCTCCTCGTCGCCACCGCGGTCCTGCAGGAGGTGCTCGGCGACCACCAGGACGCGTGCGTGGCCGAGCAGCGCATCCGCGAGTTGCTCGACGGGCTCGGCGAGCTGCCCGATGCGCTCGTCGTCTTCGTGGCGGGGCGGCTGGTGGAGCGGGAGCGCACGCGTGCCGAGGAGAAGCGCGGCGAGTGGCGGGCGGCCTGGGAGCAGGTCGGCGCCCGCATCGACGAGCTCTGACGGCGGGGCGGTCAGCGGGGCCGGTCGCCGATCCGCCAGATCGCCCAGCCCTGCAACAACCCCGCCAGCAGGAGGACGACGATCGCGGCCGCGAAGCCGGCCGTGGCGTCGATGAGCACACCCATCAGCAGCGGGCCCAGCCCGGCCGCGATGTAGCCGACGCCCAGCGCGAGCCCGCTCGTGGCGGCGCTGGCCGCGGGATCGGGGGTGCGCCACGCGATCACCGTGAGCCCCATCGGGAAGCCCGCGCCCACGCCGATGCCCATGAGCACCGCCCACAGCCACGGCCCGGCGAGCGGCGGCATCGGCAGCAGCAACGCCCCGAGCGTGCCGGCCAGCCCGCACGACAGCGTGAACGACGCCCAGAAGCGCCACCGGCGACGTCGCTCGGCCAGCACCGGGGCCAGCAGCGCCGAGGGGATCTGGGCGACGCTCCACACCGCTAGCAGCAGCCCCGCCCGCGACGGCGACCAGCCCTGCCCCTCGTAGTAGGGCGAGAGCCAGGTGAGCCAGCCGTAGAACATCAGCGAGGTGCCCGCCTGGTAGCAGGCGACCAGCCGGGCGAACGGGTCGCGCCACGGCAGCGGCACCCGCCGGACGGTCGCGTCGGCAGGCATCCGGTGGGCGATCGGCACCCACAGCGCCGCCGCGATCGCCGCGGGAACCGCCCACACCGCCAGCGAGAACGACCACCCGCCCAGCCCCGTGGCGAGCGGGACCGCGACCGCGCTGGAGACGGTGGCCCCCACCATCATCGAGACGACGTAACCGCCGGTGGCCGCGCCGGCCCGTTCCGCCAGGTGCTCCTTGACCACGCCCGTGATCAGCACGCCCGCGAGCCCGATGCCGAGCCCGACCAGCACGCTGCCGGCGGCCAGCGCCGCGAACGCGGCCACGGACCGCAGCAGGCTCCCCGCGGTCACCAGCGCTACGGCAGCGCCGAGCGCGCGCTCCCGGCCCACGCGGGCCCCGATCGCGCTGCCGGTGAACGACCCGACGGCCATCATCAGGACCGCGCCGGCCTGCACGAACCCGGCGACGCCCGCCGAGAGACCGAGGTCGGCGCGGACGGTCTCGAGCAGGGGCGGGTACCCGGCCAGTGCCGCGCGGAGGTTCGCCGCCAGCGCGAGCACGCCCAGCAGCACGACGGCGGGCCGCACGGCCGGGCGGGCCGTGGTGCGGCCGCCCCTGCTCATGTCCGGAGCAGCCGGCTCGCCGCCGCCGTGATGCGGTCGTCGGGCGCGGTGAGCCCGACGCGCACGTGCTCCGCGCCGGCCGGCCCGTAGAAGTCGCCGGGGGCGACCAGGATGCCCTGCTCCGCGAGGCGGCGGACGGTGACGCGGCAGGGCTCGCCCGCCGTGGCCCACAGGTAGAGCCCGGCCTCGGAGTGATCGATCCGCATGCCGACCACCTCGAGCGCCGCCCGCAGCAGGATGCGGCGCCGGTCGTAGATGCGGGCCTGCTCGTCGACGTGCGCGTCGTCGGACGCCGCGGCCTCCATCGCCGCCTGCACCGGCCGCGGCACGATCATGCCGGCGTGCTTGCGCACCTCCAGAAGGCCCGCGACCAGCGCGGGATCACCGGCGACGAAGCCCGCGCGGTAGCCCGCGAGGTTGGACGACTTCGACATGGAGTGCACAGCGAGCAGCCCCTCGTGGGAGCCGCCGCAGACGTCGGGACGCAAGATCGACACCGCGTCCTGCGAGAGCGACAGGTAGCACTCGTCGGAGGCGACGACCGCGCCGCGCTCCCGCGCCCGGCCGATCACCCGGCGCAGGTGCTCCGCGGGCAGCACGCGGCCCGTCGGGTTGGACGGCGAGTTCACCCACACCAGCGCGACCCGGCCGGGGCCGACGGCGGTGGGCGAGTCGGACCGCACGAACTCCGCGTGGGCCAGCCGCGCGCCGACCTCGTAGGTCGGGTAGGCCAGCTCGGGGATGACGACCGCGTCGCCCGGGCCGACCCCGAGCAGGGTGGGCAGCCAGGCGACGAGCTCCTTGGACCCGATCGTCGGCAGGACGGCCGCAGGGTCCACCGTCACGCCGAAGCGGCGCAACAGCGACCCCGCGATGGCCTCGCGCAACGACGCCGGGCCGTGCGTGGTCGGGTAGCCGGGCTCGTCGGCGGCGGGGCCGGCGAGCGCGGCACGCACGACCTCCGGCACCGGATCGACCGGCGTGCCGACCGAGAGGTCGACGATGCCGCCCGGGTGCGCCGTCGCGAGCGCCCTGTCCTCGGCGAGCGAGTCCCAGGGGAAGTCGGGGAGGTCGACCTTCACTCGTCGTGCTGCTGGGGCGGCAGGCTCTTGGCCGGCTCGACGTCCATGTCGGTCTTGCCCACCTTCGACGCACCGCCGGGCGAGCCGAGCTCGTCGAAGAAGTCGACGTTGGCCTTGGTGTAGGCCGCCCACTGCTCGGGGACGTCGTCCTCGTAGTAGATGGCCTCGACCGGGCAGACCGGTTCGCAGGCGCCGCAGTCGACGCACTCGTCGGGGTGGATGTAGAGCATCCGCCCGCCCTCGTAGATGCAGTCCACCGGGCACTCTTCGATACATGCCTTGTCGAGCAGGTCGACGCAGGGCTCGGCGATCACGTACGTCACGGGTGAGCCATCCTCCACGGGAGAGAAACTTGGGGCGTCACACAGTATGTATCTCGATGTTGCCGTCCTGTGAGCCGGGGCGGTGTGACGCACGTCCGAAACGCGGAGGTCAGGGTGAAGATCGACGGCCTGGTGGGGCGGCGCGTCTCCCTGCGCCACCGGATCGGGGAGCGCGACGGCCGGCCGCTCTACAGCGACGCCGTGGGCGTTCTCACAGCCGATGGCGACACCGTCACGGTGCACGGCCGCCGCGGTCCGGTGGAGGTGCTGCGCTCCGCGGTGGTGGCGGTCCGCGCCGTGCCGCCCGCGCCCCCCCGCCGGGCATCGCTCTCGGCGATCACCAGGCTGGAGAACCTCTGCGCCGACGCCTGGCCCGCTCAGGTGGACGAGCTGCTGGGCGCGTGGCGGCTGCGCGCCGCGAGCGGCTACACGGGCCGGGCGAACTCCGCGCTGGCGGTCGGCCAACCCGACCGTCCCGTGCCCGCCGCCCTGGACGCCGTCCGTGCGTTCGCCGAGCGGACCGGTATCGGCCCCCGCGTACAGGTGCCGATCGGGTCGCCGTGGGACACGGCCGTCGCGGCGGAGGGGTGGGTGCTCGACGCGGGCCACCAGGCCGGGGCGGAGGTGACGGTGCACGTGGCCGGACTGGCCGGCCTGGCCGACCTCCCCGCGCCGGGACGAACGGGCCGCCCGTCGGAGGTGGAGGTGGCCGCACGCCCCTCCGCGGCGTGGTGGGACCACGCTGCGGGCGGCGAGCCGGGAGCGGCGCAGCGAGGCGTGCTCGATCCCGGACGGGACACCGCGTTCCTCATGGTCCTCGGCCCCGACGGCACCGCGCTCGGGGCGCTGCGGGCCGCGGTCGTCGAGGACCACCTGCACCTGTCGGTGCTGGAGGTGCTCCCGGCTGCCCGACGCCGCGGCCTGGCCACCGGCCTGGTGGCGGCGGCCGCGGCCTGGGGCCGCGACCAGGGCGCCCGGTGGGCGGTGCTGCAGGTGGCCCTGCACAACACCGGGGCGCTGGCGCTCTACGACCGGCTCGGGTTCGTCGAGCACCACCGCTACCGCTACCTGGTGCCGCCCCGCGCCTGAGCGGCCGGTGACAGGCGCTTCTCCGCCTCGCGGGCGGCCTTCTTGAGCCCGGACCACTCCCCCAGGTACTTCCCGACGGCCCCGACCACCGGCAGCATGCCCAGGCCCTCGGTCAGGACGTTGCCGTGCGGGCGGCGGTCGAGCTCGTCCTCCGCGGCCAGCAGCGCCCGGCCCAGCCGCCACACGGCCCCGCCGATGCGCTGCAGCGTGGGCCGGGTGTCCGGCTCGGTGAGGCCCCCGGTGAGCGCGGCGGCCTCCTCCTCCGCCACCGCGTCGGCCGCCTGGTCGGGAGCGGTGACGGCGAGCCCGCGCCGGAACAGCACCGCACCGAGCAGGCCCACCAGTGCGTCCTCGTCGCGGACGCCGTGCTCGCCGGCGATGGCGACGAGCACCAGTCCCTGGCCCGCCACCCCGATCACCTTCGACACCGGGAGCCGGTTGGCCAGCGCCCCGCCGATGCCCGGCACCGCGGCCAGCAGCGTGGCGAAGCGCCCGACCCGGCGCACCCACCACCGGGAGCGCTCGTCGACGCCCATGGCCGCCCAGGCCGCCGTGCCCGGCACCTCGACGCTCGCCAGCAGGTCGAGGACCTTCTCGCCGAGACCCCGGTCGGCGTCCGCCTCCGGCGCGACGCGCGAGCGCAGGCCGAACGGGTCGAGCTCCCGCAGCCCGTCGAGCACGGGCCGGGCGGCCCGGACGAACGGCCGCAGCACCGTCACCAGCGCCGCGTCGGAGATCGCCTCAGCCACGGCCGGCCCCCTGCCGCAGGTGCTCGGAGGCGGTCACCCTGCGCAGGGCCCACAGCCCGGCGCCGATGCCCCCGAAGAACAGCAGCAGCGATGTCCAGATGGTGGAGGGCTGGGTGGGCAGCATGACGTCGCCGCCCGGGCCGGTCAGCCCGAGCACGACCACCACCGCGAACCAGGCGATGAGCGGCGCGCCCGCCACGCCGGTGCGGGGGTCGATCTCCCCCGCCCGCAGCACGAGCCAGGGCAGGATGAGGATCGACAGCAGCGCCCCGAGCGGCACCGGCACCGCACCGACGTACTCCGGCGTGAACGCCAGGCCCATCGCCCCCAACAGCAGCCCGTCGAGGACGAGCAGCCCGATCACGGCCAGCCTGTCGCAGTCCATCCGGCCGCCGGACCCACCCGTCACTGCTCCCCCTCCGCGAACAGGTCGTCGCCGGGCCTGCCGTCGGCCGCGACGTACTCCTCCACGTCGAGCAGCGGCTGCGCCACCATGTTGCTCATCGCGAACGCCGACGCCGAGCCCTTCTCCCAGAGCGCCACCTGCGTGGCGTGGGCACGCATGGCGGCGAGCCTCCGCTCCCGCTGGTCGGTGACGTCGAGCCGGTGGGTGATCGCGGCGTCCGGGGTGCCGGGCAGCTCGCCGGGCTCCGGGACGCGGAACGGGAGGCCGGGTTCGTCGGCGATCGCGGCGATGCCGGCGTCGAGCCGGGCGCTGCCGATCACGGTGAAGAACAGCCGGGCGGGCACCCGCTCCAGCGCGGCGACGGTGATCGCGTGCACGCGGACGTGGTCGGGATGGCCGTAGCCGCCGTCGTCGGCGTAGGTGATCACCACCTGGGGCCGCACATCCTCGAGGATCTCCACCAGCGCCGCCACCTCGGCCTCGAACGCCTCGGGCGCTGCGAACGCCCTTGGGTGCAGCACCTCGGGCGTGGCGGCGCGCACCCGGCCGGCGTGCGCCATACCGGAGTCACGCCAGCGCCCCACCCCGCCCAGGTAGCGGTGGTCGACCGGGCCCAGCGCGGCCAGGGCGGCCGCGAGCTCGCCGATGCGGTAGCCGCCGAGCTGGTCGGACTCGCTAGGGACGAGCAGCGCCAGCTCGGGCGGGATGACCTCGCCCTCCTCGCCCAGCGAGCAGGTCACGACCGTCACCGCCGTGTCGGGCTGGGCCGCGAAGTGGGCGATGGTGCCGCCGGTGGTCAGCGTCTCGTCATCGGGATGGGCGTGCACGAGCAGCAACCGGCGCCGCGGGGTCGACGTCACCCCGGAAGCCTATGCCGACGATGCGCCGACACCCCGGCCGAGGTCCGGCCGGGGTGTCGGTGATCGGTTCGATCTTTCAGTTCAGTCGTACGCGCGGGTCGAGGAACGCGTAGACGATGTCGACGAGGATGTTCACCACCACCACCGCCACGGTGCCGACCAGCGCGATGCCGATGATGACCGGCTGGTCCTGCTGCGTGATCGCGGTGACGGCCGTGCGGCCCAGCCCGTCGATCGAGAACACCTGCTCGGTGACGATGATGCCGCCGAGCAGCGTCGCGACGTCGATGCCGAACTGCGTGACCACCGGCGTGAGACCGCTGCGCAGCCCGTGGCGCAGCACCACCCGCCGCTCCGACAGGCCCTTCGAGCGGGCCGTTCGGATGTAGTCCTCCCCGAGCACCTCCAGCATCGACGCCCGGGTGAGCCGCGTGTAGGACGCCGCTGTCACGAGCGCCACCGTGAACCACGGCAGGATCATGTGCTGGACCCAGCCACCGAAGTCCGAGATGTCGGTGTACCCGCCCGGCGGGAAGATCCGCACCCCGGCCAGGGTGAGCTGGAAGTACAGGAAGAACAGCAGCAGCAGGCCGAGCAGGAACGTCGGCATCGAGTAGAAGAACAGCGCGAAGGCCGTCAGGCCGCGGTCGAGGAACGATCGCGGCCGGGTGGCCGACAGCACGCCGTTCGTCACGCCGATCAGCAACCAGATGATCGCTGCGCCGACCGCGATCGACAGCGTCTTGGGCAGTGCATCGGCGATCACCGACGTGACCGGGATCTGCTTGTAGTAGTCGTACCCGAGGTCGCCCCGCAGGGCGTTGCCGATGAACCGCAGGTACTGCTCCCACAGCGGGCGGTCGAGGCCGAGCCGCTGGTTGATGAGCGCGATCGTCTGCGGGGTGGCCTGCCGGCCGCCCAGGGTCTGCGCGACGTTGCTCGGCGTCACGTAGAACGTCACGAACAAGACGATCGTGATCAGCCAGATGACCAGCAGGCCCTGTAGGACGCGCCGGACGAGGAATCTGATCATGCGTCCTCGTCCTCCTTCTCCGACTCGGTGGCGAACAGCCGGTCCGACCGCGGGTCGAACGCGTCACGCACGCCGTCGCCGAACAGGTTGAACGCCAGCGTCGTGATCAACAGCGCGAGCCCGGGGAACAGCAGGTACCACCAGGCCACGCGGTAGTAGTTGGTGGCCCCGTCGAGCATGCCGCCCCACGTGGCCGTGGGTGCGGGCACGCCGAGCCCGAGGAACGACAGCGTCGACTCCGACACGATCGACACCGGGATGAGCAGCGTCGCGTAGACGATCACCGGCGCGATCACGTTCGGCAGGATGTCGACGAACATGATGCGCCAGTCGCTGCCGCCCAGGGACCGGGCCGCCTCCACGTACTCGCGTTCCCGGATCGAGAGCACCTGCCCGCGCACGATGCGTGCCACCGACGACCAGCTGAAGAACGCGATGACGACGACCGTCACCGTCAGGCTGGGCCCGGAGATCGACACGATCGCGATCGCCGCGAGCAGGAACGGGATCGACAGCACCACGTCGATCAGCCGGGCCAGGACGGTGTCGACGAACCCGCCCAGGTAGCCCGCCATGATGCCGACGACCACGCCCAGCACGATCGCGAGCAGCGTGGCCAGCACGCCGACGAGCAGCGAGATGCGGGCGCCGTAGAGGATGCGGACGAACAGGTCGCGCCCGAGGTCGTCGGTGCCGAAGATGAACTGGCCCGTCGGGCCCTTCGGCAGCCCGGCGGCCGTCAGCCCCTCCTGCCGGTACTGGTCGTTGGGGCCGTGCCCGATCAGCGCCGCGATCAGCGGCGCGGCGATCGCGAGCACGATGATGAGCACGATGACACCGAGCGAGATCATCGCCACGCGGTCGCGGCGCAGCCGCTCCCAGGAGAGCTGGAACGGGGTGCGCCCCTGGATACGGGCCTCGCCCTCCAGCTCCGTCGCGTCGGGAACGGCGTGCGGCTCCGGAGCCGACGGCGAGTTCTTCGCGAGGTCCGAGGTGGTCATGCCCCACCCCCCGCGCCGTCGCCCGCGGCCTTCTCGGCGGCCACCGCGTCGAAGCGCATGTCCGCTGCGGCGTCACCGATCGACGGCCGCGACGACGTCATCAGCTCGCCGTCGGCCAGCGGGAAGTGGCACGCCACCCGGTGCTCCGGCCCGTCACCGAGGCGCGGAACGAGCTCCGGGTCCTCCGTGACGCACTTCTGCTGCGCCTTCGGGCAGCGCGGGTGGAAGCGGCAGCCCGTGGGCGGAGCTGCGGGCGAGGGCAGGTCGCCGGCCAGCACGATGCGCCGGCGCGAGGCGGCCGTGTCCGGGTCCGCCGACGGCACGGCCGACAGCAGCGCCTGCGTGTACGGGTGCCGCGTGTGGTCGTGCAGGCCGTCCACGTCCGCGATCTCGACGATCTTGCCGAGGTACATCACCGCGATACGGTCGCTGACGTGGCGCACCACCGACAGGTCGTGCGAGATGAACACGTAGGTCAGGTCGAGCTGCTCCTGCAGCTCCCCCAGCAGGTTGATCACCTGGGCCTGGATCGACACGTCGAGCGCCGAGACGGGCTCGTCGCACACCACGAGCCTGGGCCGCAGTGCCAGCGCGCGGGCGATGCCGATGCGCTGGCGCTGACCGCCGGAGAACTCGGCCGGGAACCGATTGTAGTGCTCCGGGTTCAGGCCGACGATCTCCATGAGGTCCTGGACCTTGCGCTTGCGCTCGTCACCGTCGGCCACGCCGTGGATGGCGAAGGGGTCTCCGATGATCGAGCCGACGCGGCGGCGCGGGTTCAGCGAGCCGTACGGGTCCTGGAACATCACCTGCATCTCGCGCCGCAACGGCCGCAGCTCACTACGGCTGAGCGTGCTGATGTCGGTTCCGTTGAACTCGACCGTGCCCGACGTCAGGTCGTAGAGCCGGGTCATGCAGCGGGCGAGCGTGGACTTGCCGCACCCGGTCTCGCCGACGAGCCCGAGCGTCTCACCCGCACGGACCTCGAGGCTGACGCCGTCCACGGCCTTGAGCATCGGCTGCTCGCCGCCGAAGAGCTTGCGCCGCCCGATCGGGAAGTGCTTGCGCACGTCCTCGACCTCCAGCAACGGCGTTGTCATGATGCCTCCAGACGCGGACGGTCGGCCCGCTCCACCGGCAGGTGACACGACGAGGTGTGCACACCGGGGGCCGGGATCTCGACGGGCGGCGGCTTCTCCGAGCACTTGTCGAACGCGTACACGCACCGCGGCTCGAAGGGGCAGCCCGGGGGCGGGGTGATCATGCTCGGCGGGGTGCCCGCGATGGGGGTGAGCTTGCCGCGCCCGCCCGAGGTCGGCAGCGAGTTGAGCAGACCCTCGGTGTAGGGGTGGTGGTTGCGGTAGAACAGCTCGCGCCGCTCGGCCCGCTCCATCACCTGGCCGCCGTACATGACGACCACCTCGTCGGCCATGTCCGCGACCACGCCCAGGTCGTGCGTGATGAGGATGATCGCGGTGCCGAACTCGCGCTGGACGTCGCGCATGACGTCGAGCACCTGCGCCTGGACGGTGACGTCCAGGGCCGTGGTGGGCTCGTCGGCGACCAGCACGGACGGGTTGAGCGCCATGGCCATCGCGATCATGACGCGTTGGCGCATGCCCCCGGAGAACTCGTGCGGGTAGTTGTCGATGCGCGTGCGCGGGCTGGGGATGCCGACGGCGTCGAGCAGCTCCACGGCGCGCTGGCGGGCGGCGGCCTTCGAGGTGCCGCGCTCGTGCGCGCGGATCATCTCGACGATCTGCCATCCCACCTTGTAGTAGGGATGCAAACTGGACAGTGGGTCCTGGAAGATCATGCCGATCTTGGCCCCGCGGATCCGGCGCAGCGTGTCAGGGTCGGCCCCGAGGAGGTTCTCCCCGTCGAGGGTCGCCCGACCCGAGACGCGAGCGCCTCGGGTCAGGCCGACGATCGTCTGGGTCGCGACGGACTTGCCGGACCCCGACTCCCCGACGATGCCGAGCGTGCGTCCTCGATCGACCGAGAACGACACGCCCCGCACCGCACGCACGACGCCGTCCGGGGTACCGAACGAGACGTGCAGATCATCCACTTCGAGCAGTGGCATGGTGTTGATCAGCCCTGCTTGTCCGCGTCGAGCCAGACGTTGGTCGCGTCGAAGTTCTGCAGGGAGTCCATGTACACCGCGTTGTGCACCTGGGTGGCGCGGTAGGTCGGCCAGTTCGGGTTGGTGATCGGGTAGATCGCCACGTCCTTGGTGACCAGCTCGTCGAGCTGCCCGAACAGGTCGTTCTGCTTGTTGACGTCGGTGGACGACAGCGCCTGCGTCAACATCTGGTCGGCCTGCGTGCTGTTGTAGTAGCCGTAGTTGCTGCCGATCGGCGGGAACGACGGCGCGCCGGAGAACAGCGGGCTGAAGTACGAGAGCGCACCGCCGTTGCCGAACCAGTCGGCACCCCAGCCGGCGAGCGAGAGGTCCCACACGCCGCGCTCGGCGACGGCGGGCTGCTGCAGGTACTTGGTGTAGAAGTCGGCGTTCGGCGAGGGCACGCCCTGCACCGTGACCCCGATCTTCGACAGGTCCTGCTGGATCGTCGCGAACGTCTTGCTGCTGTTCTCCGACGCGTTGCGGTAGAGGAACTTCAGCGTCAGCCCGTTCGGGAACCCGGCGGCGGCGAGCAGCTGCTTGGCCTTGGCCGGGTCGTACGGGTACGGGTTGGAGTCCTTCGAGCCGGCCAGGCTCGGCGGCAGGACGTGCGTCAGCGGCGGGGAGACCGCCGGGCCGCCCTGCACCTGGATGATGTTGTCACGGTTGATCCCGTAGGCCAGTGCCTGCCGGACCTCCGGCTTGGCCAGCGCGCCGCCGTTGTTGGGCGACTTGAAGTTGAAGATGACATACGGGTTGCTCGACGCCGTCGGGCCCAGCGTCAGGTTCGGGTCGTTCGCCGCCTGCAGCTGGGGGATCTGCGAGGCGGGCGTAGCCACGTCGAACTGCATGTCGGCGCTGGCCGAGTTCGTCTGCAGCTGCTGCTGCACCGACTCCTGCGACTGCGTCTCGTCGATCACGATCTTGTCGACGAACGCGCCGCGAACCGTGTCGGTGGCGGCGTTCCACGCCGGGTTGCGGGAGAGCTCGATCCGCTTCGTCGGGTCGTAGAGGTCGACCTTGTACGGGCCGTCGGCGACGAGGTGCTGACCGAGTTCGGTGCTGCCCGGGACGTAGTTGAGATACTCGACCGGGGCCGGACCCAGGGCCGGCAGCGTCAGCATCTCGGCCAGGTACGGCGCGGGCTGGGTCAGCGTGAAGACGATCGTGCGGTCGTCCTTCGCGGTGACGCCGGGGAGCGGGGTGTTCTGGATGTAGTTCTTGATCGACGCCGCGTCCTGGCCGACCTTGGTGAAGCCGTCGCAGAACGCCTTGAAGCCGACGAAGAGGTTCTGGAAGTCCGGCAGGCCGCCGAAGGGCTGCACCGGGTTGCACGTGCGCTTGATGCCGGTGACCTCGTCGGCCGCGGTGACCTGGCGGGGCGGCGTGCTGTTCCACTGCGCGCCCTGCTTGATCGTGACCGTCCACGTCTTGCCGTCGGCGCTGATCCCGCCGTTGGCGGTGGTCGGGATCTGCTCGGCGAGGTCCGGCACAGCGGTGCGGTTGGTGGCCGGGTCGGCCGGGTTGGTGAACAGCTGGCGGCTGTACATGCGCGTCACCTGGTAACCCGCGGAGTAGTAGGTGACGTTCGGGTCCATGTAGTCGACGTCACCGGCGCCGAGCATGTTCAGCGTGCCGCCCTTGACCGCACCCTCGGCCGTGCCGTTGCGTTGCGCGTCGGCGCCTGCGCCCCCTCCGCCGTTGTCGGATGCCGTACCGCACGCGGCCAGCACCACCACAGCAGTGGCGCCGAGCGCGATCAGCGACGCGGCTCTCGTTCTCCTCATGGACTCCCTGGCCTCTCTCCGCCGGACGCACCCTGTCGGACGTCCGATTCGTCGCGGGCGGGCGCCGCCCATGTCGACGGACGGGCTCCCCGACCCAGGGCACGGTAGAAACCACGTGAGTGATCGTCACCGGCACCCCCCTCATCGTGACCAAAGGGTGACCCGAGCCGCACACCGTGGAACCAACGCCATTACCTGCCGGTAACTCCGTGCCGACGGGAGAGTATCTCCGTTATCGGCTTGACACGCGCCAGCCCTGTGCACCGGTGACGGGACCGGTGGCCAGGGGCCCGGGACCGATACCGGTCGCGGCGTCCGACGCAGGGGTGCTGACCACCAGGGTCACGGGCTGGAACAGCGGCAACGCGGGCACTTGCTGCCACAGCAGCTGCTCGACGGTGGCAGTCAGGTTCGGTCGCGGATCGGGCCCGGTCAGCTCGTCGAACAGGGGCTGCAGGGCCGGGAAGCAGAACCCCGTGGGCCCGCGTGGCGGATCGGGGACGAGGCTCGTGGGCTGCGGGCAGCCGTAGTCCGACGAGAGCTCCGTGCCCAGGTCGCCGCCGACGGTGCGCGGCAGGACCATCAGGTCGACCCGGGCGCCCCCACCCGAGGGCGACGGCGACGTGGTGGGCGTGCCCGTGGCGCTCGCCGCCGGTGGCGAGGGCGTCGACGTCGGCGTCGGCTCCGGGGTGATGGCGGTGGGGGTGGGCACGGCCGTCGTGCTCGGTGGGGTGGCGGGCACGGTGGCCTGGCCGCCGAACAGGTCGACCGCCGGCGGAGCCACGACCGTGGCAGTGATGCCCGCGGCGTCGAGCTGCTTCGCGACGATCTGTGCGACCTGCACGTCCTCGGTGCGCTCCGCCGCCGCACCGATCACCAGCTGCGCGGGCCTGCCGCTCGGGAGGTCCCAGCGGCCGGTTGTGAGGTTGCGCTTCCAGCCGGCCGCGGCGAGCAGCTGCGCGGCGGCCGTCGGATCCGGCCGCGCCGGCGCCCCGGCCCGAGCGGT
>NZ_JAOPWR010000134.1 GCF_025965585.1 Pseudonocardia sp. | reverse complement strand
CCGACCGCTGCCGGCTCCGGCAGGTCTCCCGCGGGGTTCTTGACGGGCAGGCCCACGAAGCGCCGGGCGTTGTCGCCCATGAAATCGCGGGTGCGCTTCTCGTTCATCCCCTCGGCGTACTTGTAGTAGCCCTTGGGCTCGGTCAGGCCCTCCGGGTGCGGGTAGTCCGACCCGAACATGACCTTGTCCCAGCCGACCCAGTTGACGACGTCCTCGACGCTGCCCTCCCAGAACGGGCTGACCCAGATGTTGCGCCGGAACACCTCGAGCGGGTGCTCCTGGAACATCTGCGGCATCTTCGAGTGGACGCTCTCGAACTCGTCGAGCAGCGGCTTGATCCACGCCGAGCCGTTCTCGATGCTGGCGATGCGCAGGTTCGGGAACCGGGTGAGCGTGCCGTGGCAGATCAGGCTGCCGAGCATGTCGGCGATCTCGCGGTGACCCAGCACGAGCCAGCGGAACGCGCTCATCTCCATGAAGTTGTTCGTCGACGGCGGCTCCCACCGGTTGACGTACTCGTCGAGCGGAGGCTGGCTGGCGTGCAGCACGACCGGCATGTCGGCGGCCTGCACGTCGGCCCAGAACGGGTCGAACTCAGGCAGCGCGGGCGAGCGCCAGCCGCGCCAGCCCTTGACCGGCGCCGGCTTGATCAGCACGGCCTTCGCACCATTCTCCACCAGGTACTCGAGCTCACGCCGAGCCTCGTCCACGAGCGCGCAGGTGATCACCGGCGTCATGAACAGCCGGTTCTCGTGCACGAAGCCCCAGGTCTCGAGCATCCACTGGTTGAGCGCGTGGATCATCGCGACGACCAGCTCGGGGTCCTCGGCGGCGGAGTGCTCCACGAGGTTCGCGAGCGTGGGGAACACGAGCGCCTCGTCGACACCCTGTCGGTTCAGCTCCTCGATGCGCGGGCCCGGCTCGCGAAAGTCGGCCTGAGCGGCGATCGGCTCGCCGGTCAGCTCACGGAGGGTCTTCCCGTCCTTGTTCTGACCCGAGTAGAAGAGCTCGTGCGACCCCGGAGCGGCGACCCGGTCGAAGGTCGGGTTCGGGATGTACTCCGTGATCTTGTTCTGGATCGCGATCCGGGTGCGCTTACCGACCTGGACGTACTGCACGGCGCGCTTGAACTTCTCCGGCAGGTACTTCGTCAACGCCTCCGGCGTCTCGTACATGTGCGTGTCCGCATCGAAGATCGGTGCGTCGGTGTACTGGGTCACGGTCCCTGCCCTTCAACTGCCTCATTCGCTGCGGCGAGAGCAACGCTAGGCATTTATGACGAAAGCGTCAAGTCCAGGTACAGGGTCTCACGTGCACGTGAATTGGCACCGTGTGCCTCAGTGCGTCCGTCCAGGGCCGCTTTTTGGCGCTGTCGTCACTGGGCGAACCGGCGTCGCAGCTCCGCCTTCGCCACCTTCGCGAGGCCGGTGCGGGGCAGGGCGTCGACGGTCTCGAGCCGCTCGGGCAGCTTCTGTCGCATCAGCCCGGCGCCCAGCAGCCATGCGGTCAGCTCCTGGATCGCGAGCGGCCCGGCGCCTGGCACCGGGACGACGACGGCGCACACGAGCTCGCCCCGCTCGGCGTCGGGGAGGCCGACGACCGCGGCTTCGGCCACGGCCGGGTGCCGCGCGAGCAGGAGCTCGATCTCCTGCGGCGCGATGTTCTCGCCCTTTCGGATGATCATGTCCTTCGTCCGGCCGACGACCTCGATGTGGCCGGACGGCAGCAGCCGGGCGACATCACCCGTGCGGAACCAGCCGTCCTCGGTGAAGGCCGCGGCCGTCTCCGCCGGATCGGTGTAGCCGAGGCAGACCCCGGGGCCGGCCACCTGCACCCCGCCCGGCTCCCCCGGCGCGACGGCTTCACCGTCCGCGTCGACGATCCGCAGCCGGTGGGACGGCAGCACGCGGCCGTCGGTGTCGGCGAGCACGTCGTCCGGGTCGGAGGGGTCGGCCACCGCGACCATCGGGACCTCGGTCATGCCGTAGTCGTGCGCGAGCACGGCGCCCAGCTCGTCACGGACAGCGCGCTGCAGCTCCGGCGGGCAGGGCGCCCCGCCGCCCTTCAACGTCCGCAGGTCCGGCAGCAGCCGTCCGTCGCCCGGCGCCGCGCGCGCCATCGCCACGAGCGCGGTGTAGAACGGCGGGGCGCCACCGGTCGTGGTCACGCGGTGTAGGCGGAACAACTCCACGGCCTGGTCCGGCACGAACGCCTCGAGCAGCAGCAGGGGGTAGCCGCCGGCCAGCGCGGCGATCAGGTACTGGACACCCCCGATGTGGGCGATCGGGAACGCCATCGCCCCGACCTCACCGGGGACCTCGCCGAGCCGGCCCTGACCGGCGAACCCGAGCCCGGTGGTGAGCAGGCTCCGGTCGGTGTGGCGCGCCCCCTTGGGCACGCCCGAGGAGCCCGAGGTGAAGTACGTCCACAGATGTTCTCCGGCGTCGACGAGCACGGGCGGCATATCGCCGGCGCGCTCGGGCGCCTCCGGCCCGATCACGACGGCCCGCGGCGCGGTCCGGTCCCCGAGTTCGAGGCTCTCCGCCATCGCGACATAGTCGACGTCCCGCCAGGTGCCGGGCACCAGCAGCACCTCGGCCTCCGACGTCGCGACGGCCGCCGCGACCTCCCGCTCGCGGTAGAGCGGGATGATCGGCGCCTGCACGGCGCCGAGACGGCGCAGCGCCAGCATCACCAGCACCGTGCTGATCCTGGTCGGCAACTGCCAGGCCACATGGGTACCCGCGCCGATGCCCTCGGCCGCCAGTGCCGCGGCCACGCGTCGGACGCGGTCGCGGACCTCGCGGCAGCTCAGGGCAGCACCGTGTTCGTCCATCAGCAACGGCGCGTCGGGGGTGAGCTCCGCCCTGCGCTCGAGCAGCTCGGTGAGGGTCGACGTGACGAGCAGGCGGCCGGTCACGTCAGAAGTAGTAACGGCTGACGAGGTCCGCGACGCAGGCCGGCTTGTCGCTTCCCTCGGCCTCGATCGTGGTCCGGGTGATCATCTGCACCGCGCCGTCCCCGACCGGCGCCACCTCGACGAGGGTCGTCCGCGCGCGCACCCGACTGCCGACGCGCACCGGCGAGGGGAACCGCACCTTGTTCAGCCCATAGTTGACGCCCATCTTCGCGCCCTCGATGCGGCGGAGCTGGTTCACGAAGTAGGGCAGCAGCGACAGCGTGAGGAAGCCGTGGGCAACCGTCGCGCCGAACGGGCCGTCGGCGGCGCGCTCGGGATCGACGTGGATCCATTGGTGGTCCTCGGTCTCGTCGGCGAAACCGTCGACGCGGCTCTGCTCCATCGTGAACCAGTCAGTGGGCCCGAGCTCCTGGCCGACGGCCTTCTCCAGGTCGGTGACGGATCGATAGGTCTCCATCAGTCGCTCGCCGGAAGGGGCTTGGCGCTCTTGAGCTCGAGCGGCGTGCTACCCAGCCCGAGGCTGCCCGTGCCCGCCTTCGTCACCAGCAGCTCGATCGTGCCCTCGACGTCGGTGTAGCGCTTGCCGATCTGGGTGCCGCCCGCGAGGCCGTCGACGGGCTTCAGGCCGGCACGCTCCGCGTCGAGCGCCACCAGGGGATGTCCCCCGCAGGTCAGCTCGGCGTCCTCGGACCCGGCCCGCACCACCACCACCTCGGTGGTGCAGACCTGGCTGCGCAGCCGCAAACCGCTCGTGACCATCTGTGGATCCCTCTCTCGCTATCGGGTGCTGAGGAGCATCGCGCCTGCCACCGGTCCCCCGCCGACGCCGACCACGGCGACGTCGGGATGCAACGGGGTCTGCCGTTCGCCTGCCTCGCCCCAGAGCTGGACGCACGCCTCGTGCAGGAAACCCATGCCGTGCAGCCTGCCGCCGGACAGCTGGCCACCGCTGGTGTTGAGCGGCAGCTCGCCGTGCAGCGAGATGCGTTCGCCTCCCTCGACGAACGAGCCGGCCTTGCCGTGGTCGCAGAAGCCGAGCGCCTCCAGCCAAATCACGGTGAGGAAGCTGAAGCCGTCGTACAGCTGGGCGACACCGACGTCGGACGGGCGCAGCTCGGTGCGGTCCCAGAGAGTCGCCGCAGCGTCATGGGCGGCCATCGTGGTGACGTCGACGCGCTGGTCCCAGGTGGCCCGCTCGAACATGCCGGTGCCCACCGACTCGACCGTCAACGGATGCCGAGGCAGACCGGCCGCGGCCTCCCGGCGCGAGACGATCACCGCGGTGGCGCCGTCGCACGGGATGTCGCAGTCGAAGAGGCACAGTGGCTCGGAGATCATCCGCGAGCCGAGGTACTCCTCCATCGTGAGCGGGTCGCGGAAGATCGCGTCCGGATTGAGGCCGGCGTTGCGGCGCGCGTTGATCGCGATCGCGCCGAGCTGCTCGCGGGTCAGGCCGTGGTCGTGCATGTAGCGCTGGGCGGGCATGGCCAGCCAGTTCGCCGCCGACAGCGCCCCGAACGGGCCCATGTACTCCAGGTGGCCGGGCACGCGGCCGCCGCTGAACAGCACCGACGCCCGCCCCCCGGATGCCTGCGCCGTGGACTCCCACACCGAGCGGAACACGAGCACGTGGTCGGCCAGCCCACAGGCGACGGCCATGCACGCCTCGATCGCAGGCCCGATCTGGCCCGCCGTCTCCGTCGAGGAGGTATACCAGCGACTACGCAGCCCGAGCGCACCGCGCAGCTCGTGGGTGGTGGCACCGGAGAACCCCTTGTCGGGGACACCGGGGCCGGGGTAGCTCGCCACACCGTCGATGTCGCCGGGAGTGAGCCCGGCGTCGGCGATGGCGCGCAGACACGCCTCCACGGTCAGGTCCAGCCCGGTGCGGCCGAGCTTGCGACCGACCTGGGACTTGCCCGCGCCGGTGAGCACCGCGCGACCCTCGAAGGGCCCGCCGCGCGTCACGGGGTCACCGGCCGGAAGAGCGGGACCCACACGTCCTCGTGCTGTTCGAAGAACACCGCGACCTCCATCCCGACGTGGACGTCCTCGACCGGCACGTCCACCACGTTGCTGACGACGCGGACGCCGGGCTCGTCGGTGATCTCGATCATCGCGACGACGTAGGGCGGCGCGAACCCGGGGATCCACGGCTGCCGGTTGATCGTGAACGCGGCGACCGAGCCACGGCCCGACGCGGGCTCGGGGCCGACCTCGGTGCTGCGGCAGCGGAAGCACGCCGGGGCGGGCGGGTGGAACCAGTGGCCGCACGAGCGGCACCGGCAGATCAGCAGCTCGCCGCGCTCGCCCCCGGTCCAGAACGGCAGCGACTCGGGCGTCGGGTCCGGGAGCAGCCGCAGCGCCGGGGCGACGTAGCCGGTGCCCATCAGCCGCGCACCGACGAGAGGACCGTCACCGCCGAGACCGCGGTGGGCCCGCCGATGTTGTGCGCGAGGCCGGTGCGCGCCCCGTCCACCTGGTTGGACGCCTCGCCGCGCAGCTGCTCGAACAGCTCGACGCACTGCGCGACGCCGGTTGCGCCCGGCGGGTGTCCCTTGGCCTTCAGTCCGCCGCTGGGGTTCACCGGCTTCGCGCCGCCGACCGCGGTGGTGCCGTCCTCGATGAGCTTGTAGGCGCCGAAGCGCTCGCAGAACCCGAGGTCCTCGTAGCTGATCAGCTCGACGCCGGTGAAGCAGTCGTGCACCTCGGCCACGTCGATGTCGTCGGGTCCGATGCCGGCCATCGCATACGCCGCCCTGGACGCCTTGACCGTGGGCGGGAACGTCGTCATGTCCTTCTTGTGCTGGTGCATCACGCGGTCCAGGCCCAGCCCGACGCCGCGCACCCACACCGGCTTGTCCGTGTAGCGGTCGGCGACGTCCTCGCTGACCAGCAGCAGTGCGGCGGCGCCATCACTTTGGGGCGTGCAGTCGTAGAGCCCGAACGGCGCCACGACCATCGGTGCGTCGAGGGCCTGCTGCACGGTGATCTCGAAGCGCAGCTGTGCCTTGGGGTTGGACACCGCGTGCTTGTGGTTCTTCACCGCCACCATCGCGAGGTGCTCCTTGGTGGCGGGCGACTCGTGCAGGTAGCGGGCCACGTGCAGGGCGAAGTTGGCGGGGGCGACGAGGCCGAGCGGGTAGTCCCAGGCCATGTCGCGAGTGAGCGCCGCCCACTCCCAGAACGTGCCGCGGGACGACGACTCGCGCACCTTGTCGGCACCGACGACGAGTGCGACGTCGATCGCCCCGGACGCGACGGCGAACATCGCGTTGCGGACCGCGTCGTTGCCGGTGGCGCAGGCGTTCTCGACACGGGTGACGGGGATGTCGAGCAGGCCGCAGGAGTCGGCCAGGATGCCGGACGGAAATCCGTCGGTGGTGGTGAGCTCGCCGAACCAGGCGGCCTCGATGTCGGCCCGGTCCATACCCTTGTCGACGCTCGCCTCCATCTCCGAGACCGCCATCGGGACGAGGTCCTTGATGCCGAGCTCGAAGTGCTCGCCGAACGTGGTCATACCGGCGCCGACGACTGCGACCCGCCTCATGCCGTGGCTCCTCGGGTGTCGGGGTAGAGGGCGTACCCGTAGTCCGGCACACCGGATCTGATCGCGACGCAGCGCAGCACCATTCGCCCGCGGTCGCCGATCTCGGTGGTGCCCGCGGGCACGCCGGTGACCTTGACCAACGCGCGGACGTCGACGCCGTCGAGCTGCACGATGGCCAGCGAGTACGGGGTGGGCAGGCCGGGCACCGGGATGTGGATGGTGACGCCGGTGTAGACCTCGCCGGTGCGGGGCAGCGGTGCCGGCGACCAGCCGGCCTCCGAGCCGCAGCCCAGGCAGCGGTGCCGCGGGGGCAGCGCGAGGGTGCCGCAGGAGTCGCATTTCCCGGCCTCCCAGCGCAGCTTGGCCTCGAAGGCCCGCTCGTAGGCGGCCAGCGAGATCGCGATCTCCGGGCCGGGGTTGTCGACCAGGCGCGGCGGCGCGACGGGCTCCGGCTCGTCGCGGTGCACGGCCGGGACGGGCGCGTCCACGCGCACGGCGGTGGCGGAGGCCTGCTCGGTAGCGAGGACGACGCCGCCGTCGGTGAGCGCGGCGAGGGCGAACACGGCCGCGCTCGCTCCGAGCGTCGGCAGCACGGGCGGCGTGCCGGAGCACAGCGCGGCGGCCTGCTTGCCGGCCAGCCCTGCCACCACGACCGGCTTCTCGGGAAGGTCCAGCAGGTCGACGGCCACGCCGAGCCCGCGCTCGCGCTGCAGGCGGGGGTCGGAGTAGTCGCGCTCGACCGAGCCGGGCTGCCTGCTGCGCACCGGGAGGCTGCGCACCACCCGGCCGACCAGCTCCAGGCCGACGGGGTCGGCACCCCCTCCCGGCTCCCCGACCAGCGCCGCGCCGGCGCCCGCGGGGGCGATGTCCGCGGCGACGACCAGCGTGCCGGGAGCGGCGGCGACCAGCGCGTCGAGGACGGCGGGGGCTCCACCGATCTGCTCGACGACGGAAACGTCAGGGGGCAGTCCGATGCCGGCCAGCAGTGCCGCTCCGTTCCCGCCGACGAGCAGCGGGAGCTCGTGCGTCACGAACACGACGTGCCGGACGGCCCCCGGCGCGGCGCCCTGAAGTGCGGCCCGGCCGGCCGCGACGCCGAGCGTCACGGTGTCCTCATCGGGACCAGCGGTCCTCCCCCTGGCGTCCCCCCACGGAGGGAGGTACGTGCCGAGAGCGGCGAGCAGAGCCATCGTCGGTCCTCTCATGTCGTCTGGCAGGACACTAGTAGCGACTTGACATTTTCGTCAAACATCGATGTCATCGAGCGTCACCGCCGGACGGTGCGGTCCGCAGGACAGGAGCGCCGATGGACATCCCCACCGTGACGACCCACACGGAGCCACCGGGAGTGCCCGCTCCGGGCTCGTCGCCGGACACGACCGGAACGGTCCGCACGGACGCCGGCCTGCGCTTCACCGGCCTCGCCCCGACCCTGGGCGCGCTCGCCCGCGCGACGGTCGCGCGGACACCCGACGCCGAAGCCGTCGTCGACCTGGCGGCCGGGGTGCGCCTGTCCTACCGGCAGCTGTGGGACGCGGCCTCCCGCGTGGCAGGCGGCCTGGCGCACTCCGGCGTGCGGACGGGCGACCGCGTGGCGGTGCCGTTGCCGAACGGCGCGCCGTGGTGCGTCGCCGTGCTCGGCGCGATGCTCGCGGGAGCCGTGCCGGTGCCGGTCAATCCGCGGCTGACCGACGCCGAGGTGGACCACATCCTCGGAGACAGCGGTGCTGCAGCCGTGCTCGACGACCCCACCGCCCTGCCGGACGGCGAGCCGCTGGTGCGCCCCGCCGAGGACCCCGAGTCGCCGGGCGCGATCTTCTACACGAGCGGCACCACAGGCAGGCCGAAGGGCGCCGTGCTGTCGCACCGCGCACTGCTCTCGGCGGCCGAGCAGTGCCGCCGGGCCCTGCACCTCGGGAAGACCGAGCCCACCCGGGCCCTGGTGGCCGCGCCGCTTTTCCATGTGCTCGCGTTCGGGATGCAGTGGCTCCCCGCCCTGGCCGCCGGGGGCACGGTCGTCATCGCGGAGCGGTTCGAGGTCGGCGCATGGCTGCGCGCTGCTTCTGATGAGCGGATCGACGTGCTCAACGGCGTGCCGGCGATGTACTGGCAGGCCCTGCACCACGCCGACTTCGCCCGCGCGGACACTTCGTCGGTCCGGCTGGTCTGCTATGGCGCCGCGCCTACCCCGCCCGACCAGGTCCGCGCGCTTCTCGACGCCTTCCCCGGCGCGCGCCTGGCGCCCGGCTACGGCCTGACCGAGGCAGCCTGCGTGACGGGCCTGGACCACGCCGACACGCTCGCGCACTCCGATGCCGTCGGCACGGCGGTCGCGGCCACCGAACTGCGCCTCGACGGGCCGGAAGCCGCGTCGGGTACCGGAGAGCTGCTGGTCCGCGGACCGCAGCTGATGTCGGGGTACTGGCGCAACGCGCAGGCGAGCGCGAAGGCCCTCGACGGCGGCTGGCTGCGCACGGGCGACCTCGTGCGGATCGACGCCGAGGGCAGGGTCCGGATGCTCGACCGGCGGACCGACATGATCAACCGTGGGGGTGAGAACGCCTACAGCGTGGAGGTCGAGACCGCGCTGTCGGGCTACCCGGGCGTCGCCGAGATCGCCGTGGTCGGGGTGCCCGATCCGCGGCTGGGGCACAAGGTCGGTGCGGTGGTGGTGCCGCGGCCGGGCGCGACGATCGACGTGGGCGGGATCGTCGCCTACGGCCGGCGGCGCCTCGCGGCCTTCAAGATCCCCGAGTACGTGGCCGTGCGGCCCGACCCGCTGCCCCGCAACGCGGCAGGCAAGGTCGACAAGCCCACGCTCCGTTCGGGCACGACGTGGGCAGCACCCCACTGACTCGACCGGTCAGGCGGAGGCCTCCGAGACCCGCCGCTCCCAGAGGCCCCCGCGCTCCCAGAGCCCGTGCACCGCGCGGGCCCGTTCGGTGCGGTCCAACCCCCGCAGGTCGGCTTGGCCGTGTTCGGTGACGATCACGTCGACGTCGTGCCCGGGTGTACTCACCGGGCGGCTGAGATCGTCGACGAGCGTGGGGCGCCCACGATGCATCGACGGGACGGCGACGATGCTCAGCCCCCCGACGGAGCGCGCACCCGCGACCGCGTAGTCGGCGTGACCCCCGATGCCGCCGACCGCAGCTCCCGGCGCCCCCTCGACGTTGACCTGCCCCTGGTCATCGATCTCGATCGCCGTGTTGACAGCGACGAACGGTGTGCCCGCCGAGAGCCGGCCGATGTCATGTGTGTGTTCGATCGGGTGCAGGAGTGGTCGGCCCGCGGCCCAGTCGAGCAGGCCGGGACCACCGGCCAGGTACGTCGCGACGGGATCGTCGAGCAGGAGCCCACGGCGATCGAGATCCACCACACCATCCGGCAGCAGACCGGAATCGATCCGGACGGGCACCCGGAGCGCTTCGAGGACAGCGACACCGAGCGCTCCCGGTCCGACCTGCAGACGCGCCCCGGACGGCACGAGCGCCGCGACGCGCTCGGCGATCGCGCGGTGCTCGTCGGCCGGACCCGTGAAGCTCAGCGTTACTGGCAGATCATCGGTCTCCCCCCCGACGACCACCTGGTCGGCGGGCACCGGCGGTCCGGAGTCGCAGCACGGCATCCGGTGGGCGACCACCCCGGCGACGCGAGCGCCCGCGGCGACGGCGGCCCGCATCCAGGAGACCTCGGTGCCGAACGCGTATCCGCCACCGGCACACGGTACGACCGTGGCCAGCAGGAGCTCCGGCCGCAGCGGTCCGTGCAGCAGTGCCGGCACCGACGACAGTCGCACCGGGAGCGCGCGGGCTTCGCCGTCTTCGACGGCGCGACGCAGCCCCCATCCCGACATCAGCGCGCGGACGTCGGAGAATGCGCCCAGATCCAAGCCGGAGTCGGCGGTCGGCATCCATCCCAGCAGCGCGCTGACGCCGCCAGCGGCGGCCGCCACGGCGCTCAGCTCTGCCGAGGCCGAACGGGGCGCGCCGATCCCGTCGGCGACCGCGACGAGAGCACCCGGTCGAACCAGATCGACGAGACGGCCGGTGTTCACGTCGGCCGCGACGGCTCGCGGGGCATCCCCAGCAACCGCTCCGCAAGGATGTTGCGCTGGATCTCACTGGTGCCGCCGAGGATGGTCTGCGCGTGGCCGACCAGCATCCGGTGCACGAGCGGCTCGTCGTCCTCGGACCAGACGGCGTCGAGGCCCAACGCCTCGACCCCCAGGTCGCCGATAGCCCGGTGGGTCTCCGACGTCAGCAGCTTGAGCACCGAGAACGACGCGGCGCCCGGTTCGGCGCCCTCGGCGATCGCGCGCTCCCACGTCGCTCGTAGCGTCCAGGTCCGGATGAACAGCTCGACGACCTGCGCGCGCAGGTGCGCGTCGTACCGGTCCCGGTCGCGCGCTGCCGCGACGAGGTCGTCCAGCGCGCGGAACATGCCGACGGCGTTGGCCCCCAGCGACAGCCGCTCGCGGCCGAGCGTGGCGGTGGCGACGCGCCAGCCGTGGCCCTCCTCGCCGACCAGCGCGTCAGGGGTGAGCTCCACGCCGTCGAGGAAGACCTCGTTGAACTTGCTCTCACCGTCCATCTGGTCCAACGGGCGAACCGTGACACCCGCGGCCATCATGGGCACGACGAACACCGAGAGGCCGCTGTGGCCGGGCCCGCCGCTGCGGGCCAGCAGCAGTCCGAACTCGGCGCCGTCGCCGCCGCTCGTCCACACCTTCTGCCCGTCGACCCGCCAGCCGCTCCCGGTACGGACGGCCTTGGTGCGCACCGACGCCAGGTCGGATCCGGCGCCGGTCTCGGAGAACAGCTGGCACCACATGTCCTCACCGGTCGCGATGCGCGGCAGGTAACGCTCACCTTGCTCCGGCGTGCCGAACGCCATGAGGACCGGGCCGACCAGGTCGGGGCCGACGATGTTGAGCTGCCGCGGGACGCCGGCGCGCGCGGCCTCCTCGGCGAACGCCGCCTGCTCGGTGACGCCGGCGCCGCGGCCGCCCCATCGGACGGGCCAGTGCAGGCACGCGTAACCGGCGGCGGCCAGCGCCGCCTGCCACTCCCGGCCGGCCGGGACGTCCGCGGCGGTCGGGGTCGGGCCGTAGTCGCGCAGGCCGTTCGGCCGGGGCGTGGTCTCCAGCCAGGCCCGGACCTCCGCGCGGAACCCGGTGGCCGGCCGTCCGTCGTCCCCGTCGGCGGTGGGCTCGATCGCGGACCGGTTCTCCTGCGCGGTCCCGAACAGCACAGCGGAGCCGCGGGAGCGCTTGACGTGCAGGTGGGCCGGGTGCTCCCAGGTGTAGCCGATGCCGCCGTGCACCTGGACGCAGTCGGAGGCGCAGCGGACGTAGGCGTCCGAGCACACGGCCCGGGCGATGCGCGCGACCAGCAGCAGGTCAGGGCTGTCCGCGTCCACCGAGCGCACGGCCTTCCACGCGGCCGACCGCGCGCTCTCCACGGCTACGAGCATGTCAGCGCACCGGTGCTTGACGGCTTGGAACGACCCGATCGGCCGGCCGAACTGGATCCGCGTGCACGCGTAGTCGACGGCGAGCTGCAGCGCGCGGGCCGCGCCACCGACCTGTTCGCACGCGAGCAGAGCGGCGACACGGGGCAGCACGGCCTCGGCGATCGACGGTCCAGCATCGGAGGCACCGATCGGCGTGGCCGGGGTGTCCCGGAAGGTCACCCGCGCGATGCGGCGCGTCAGGTCCGAGGTGCGCGGGCCGGCCACCTCCAGCCCGGCGGCCCCGCGCTCGACCCCGAACAGCCCGATCCCGTCGCGGGTGCGGGCGAGGACCAGCAGCAGGTCGGCAGCCGCGCCGTCGAGCACGTGCGGCGACACCCCGGTGAGCCGGCCGTCCGCCTCGGCCAGCGGGTCCCCGGTCAGCACGGCGGTGGCGACGATCTCGCCCGCCGCGATTCCTGGGAGCCAGCGCTCCGCGGCGGCATGGTCGTCCGCAGCCAGCAGCGCCGGGACCGCGAGGCCGACCGTCGCGAGGTACGGCGCGCACACCAACGCGCGGCCCATCTCCTCGAGCACCACGCCCTGCTCGGCCCAGCCCGCGCCCGACCCGCCGTACTGCTCAGGGATGGCGAGGCCCTGCAGCCCGATCGACTCGGCCATGGCGCTCCAGAGGGCCCGGTCCCAGCCCTGCTCGGTCGCCATCGTCGC
>NZ_JAOPWR010000075.1 GCF_025965585.1 Pseudonocardia sp. | reverse complement strand
CGTGAGGCTCCCCCCGTGCTCGCCCCGGTCGTCCCCGGAGCCACGGCCGTGGTCGTCGCCCGCGGCGGCGCCCGACCCGAGGGTGGCGACGTCGAGCACGGGCGCGGGGTGCTCGGGCTCCGGCGCGCCGGGGGCCGAGGTCTCGATCCACGCGACGCTGGCTCCGTCGTCGTAGGTCTGGATGGCCCTGAACGTCAGCGCCGTGACCCCGGCGGGCAGCGCGGCGACCCGGATCCGGAAGTCCTCCGTCGCCGTCCCGGCGATCGCGCCGCCCGTCCAGGTCACGGTGGCCCCGTCGACCCGCGGCGTCCAGCCGTCGGCGGCCAGCGGAGCCAACCCCGGCAGGACGTGGTCGGTGGGCAGCGCGACGAGCACCGAGGTCGTGCGCGCGGGCGCCTCCTCGTTCGGCACGTGGAACGTCAGCATCACGCCACCCCCGGGAGCGGGCTGGCCCTCGACCTCGACGTGCGCCCACGCCGGGGCGGCCACGAGCAGCATCGCCGCGGCGGCGGCGGGCAGGACGAGCGTGCGGGTCAGTCGGTGCATGTGTCGGGCTCCTGGTTCAGGTCACCGGCACGGTGACGGTGACGGCCACCGCGTCGAGCGCGGAGGTCCGGACGGTGAGCTGGAGCGTCCAGTCACCGGCGGCGGGGAAGGTGAGGCCCGCGGACGGGCGCTGCGCGTCGGGTGCCGGTGGCGGCACCCGGACCGGCAACGGTCCGAGCCGGGCGGCGGGCAGGGTGAGCGACCCGGTCAGCTGCTGCACGGGGACGGGCGTGCCGTCGGGGCGGTGCACGTCGAGGTGCACGGTGGTGTCGCCGATCCGTGGGACGTCGACCACGAGGTCGACCACGACGCTGCCGACCGTCACGCTGCGCTCGACCGGCGGGGTCCAGGCCTGCCGGGCCGGCACGGTCGCGACGAGCACGGCCGTGAGGCCGAGCACCGCCGCGGCGACCACGAGCTCGGCGACCACCCCGCGGCGCAGCGCACGCACCGCGGCCCGGTCCGGGAGCGGTGGGGCCGCGGGCTCCTCGAGCGGCATCGGCTGCCCGGACGCGTCGGCGAGCACGCGGGGGGCCAGCAGCTGCCGGGCCGGAGCGGTGTGCCGCTGCACCCAGCGACGCGCCACCGCCCCCAGCACGACGAGCACCACGACGCCGGCCAGCTTGAGCAGCAGCAGCCGGCCGAACGTCGTCCCGGTCAGCGCGTCGAGGGTGCCGACGTCGCGCCAGGACTGGTAGGTGCCGGTGAGGGCCAGGACCGCGACGCAGGTCAGCGCGAGCCGGGAGAACCGCGGGACGACGAGCGCGAGGTCCGCGGCACGGGCGGACCGCGCCAGCGTCGTGGCCAGCAGCGCCAGCCCGCCGAGCCACACCGCCATGGCCGCGATGTGCGCCACGTCGGCGGCCACGGCGATCAGGGGCTGCTCACCCGCCGCCGGGTGGCCGGCGAGCGACCAGGTGCAGAGCAGGCCCGCCGACACCGCGGCGGCGGCACCGATCAGCGCGCGACGACGGCGGACCACGGGCACCGCCGAGCGGGACGGATGCGGGGAGGGCACCGGGGACGACGCCGCGAGCACGGCCCCGGCGAGCACGGCCCCGAAGCCGAGGACGAGGTAGGAGCGGAGGGCGAACAGCTGGTCGAACCGGCGGGAGTGCGTGTCGAGGGCGTCGGGCGAGGACCACAGCGCACTGAGCGGCAGGCCGCTGGCCCACACCCCCTGCAGCAGCATCCCGGCCAGGGTGCTGACCAGCAGCGTGACCACGCCCGTCGTGATCACCCGCCGGGCCCTGCGGTCGGCCGTTCCGGCCGGCCACAGCACGAGCAGCACCAGCAACGCTCCAGGGCCGAGCGCGAGGCCCGCGTAGGACAGGCCGCGCGCGACGGCGAGCAGGGCCTCGGCCTGACCGTCGCCGCCGGGCAACACTCCGGTGACGATGCTCGGGGCGCCCACCGAGAACGTGAACGTGCCGGAGACCGGGTGGGTGTCCACCGAGCTCACCCGCCAGCTCACCGTGTAGGTGCCGGACCGGAGCCCGTCCCGCAGCCCCACGCGGACCCGGTTGCCGTCGGCGGCGGCGAGGTCGTCGCGGTCGACGCGCGCCAGGTGGTCGTCGAAGACCTGCACCGACCCGCCCGCGATGTCCACCGGCTCGCCGAACAGCAGCGCCACGGCCCCGGGCGCGGTGGCGACGACCCCGTCGGCGGGCGGGTCGCTGCCCTCCAGCTGCGCGTGGGCGGACGCGGTGCCCGCGACACCCGCGAGCCCGAGCAGGACCAGCACGGCGACCGCGACGGCGCGGCGCAGCCCGTTCACCCGCCCCCCGCGACGGGATCTGCGGCCACGGTGATCGTCACCTCGTCGACGACCGGGCCGCCCCCACCCTGGGCGGTCAGCCGGAACACCAGTGCACCGCCCTGGTTCGGCGCGGTGAACGTGGCCACGGCGGAACCGGCGTCGGCCAGCACCACGGGCGGGCCCGCGGTCTGCGCCCACGCCAGGCCGCTCGCCCTCAGCGACGCCGAGCCGTCGAGGGTGACGACCTGGCCCTGCTGGACCGCGCGGTCCGGCCCCGCGACGGCCGCGACCTGGTCGGCCCCCAGCGCAGGTCCGGACACGAAGACGGGGGCGGATCCGCGTCCGCCCCGCCCGGACAGGACGACCACCGTGGCCGGGGGCGCGTCGACGCCGGTGAACACCCCGTGCCCGGCGCTGTCGAGCGGTCCGAGGCCGTCGATCGAGAGACCCGGTGCGGTCACGGCGTCGCTGGACGCGGCCTGCACGGTGAACGTGCGGGTGGCCACGTCGTACCCGGCCTGGCTGACGACGACGCGGTCCACCAGGGGCAGGGTCACGGCCGTCACGGGCCGGTCGCTGACGTTGCTCACCGTCACCTGGGCGGGTGGGTCACCGGTGAAGGCGAGCCTGCCGAAGTAGCGGCCGGTGGCGTCGCCGCGCAGCGTCGTCGGCGTCAGGCCGGCCCCGGTGACCTGCAGGATCTGCCCACCGGAGCTGCCGGCGAACACGTCGACGACCCCGCCGGCGGACGAGGTGCGGGTGTAGGACGGCGTGCCGGGGTGCAGTGCCGTCCCCGTCGCGGTGAGCTCGGCAACGGCCTCGACCGTGCGGGGTCCCGCGACGAGGGACCCGAGCACGCCGCACAGCGCGAGCACGGCGACGACCAGCGACGACGGGACCGTCGGACGCGGGCGGGTGCACTGGCTGGCCATCGGAGGGCTCCTGGCCTCGGCGGGTGTGACGCGACGAGTCTCCGCGCCGGTGGCGCGCGACGGATCTCCCATCGCGGGGGGTCGCGGCCCCCCAGAACCGGGGGTTGCACCACACCGAAGAGCCTGGTGCGCGGACGAGGGGACATCCGCGCACCAGGCTCCGGGCGGCCGGATGATGACGTGGGAGGTCGAGGGACGTGCTCCCGGGCCGTACCGACCGGCAGGAACCACGTTCCCAGGCCGCGGCGCCCCGCCCCAGTGGACGATGGTCCTAGTACCGGCGTACCCGCAGGTCGGGACGGCCTCTTACCGGGCCCGCCCGGCGACGACACCCCGGGCCACCCCGAACCGCAGCGGTGGGGCCGCGCCCTCGGCCGAGACCGGGGCGACGGGCGCTCCGGCCAGCCGGATCAGGTCGCCCATCCGGAACGACGGCCCTCCCACGGGGGTGAACCCCGCCGGGGCGTTCCAGTAGGAACCCAGATCGATCTGCAGCAGCCCGAGGATCACCTCGGCCACGATCCGCCCGCCGACCGCCCCCAGCGTGAGCCCGCCACCGAGCTCGGCCTCGCGCAGGCAGTAGAACCACAGCGGCGCCTTGCCGCCCCATCGGGGTTCGGTGAGCCCGAGCTGGCCGTTCGTGAGCGGCGCCGGCATGGTGGGGACCTGCGCGCGCATCGTCGCGGCGACGTCCTGGCCCGCGGGGAGGCCGAGGCGCTTGCCCCGCAGCAGGTTGCGCTGGGCGAGGGCGATGACCGCCCCCGGGGTGTGGGCGATGACGGAGTCGGGCAGGTCGTGCAACGGCCGGGCCACCTGGGTGTCGATGAGCCGCGCCATGTTGCGGTCGTCGGGAGGGTCCACACCGGGGATCTCGAAGAAGTAGTTCCAGTCGATCGTGGCGTCCAGGAACAGCGGGCGGGACCCGCGCAGGTCCCGCGGGTTCGGGCCGGTGTCGGTGCTGAAGATGGGCAGCACCGACGGACTCGGCGAGAACGGGGTCTCGTGCATCTCGTACTCCGGCCGGATGCCGCTGTGCCCCCACCGGTACGCGGCGACGGAGAACTCGATCGGCATCATCGGCTTGAACGGGTTGCCCGGCTTGTAGAACAGGGTCCTGGCCCGCGGCCTGCCTGCGAACGTGAAGAGCATGTCGTCGAGAACCTGCTGGCCGACCACATGCGGCAGGAAGTCGTGCACGACGACCCACTGGAAGTGCCAGCGGGTCTGCTGCCGGGCGCGGGTGAAGTCGTGCTCGGAGTCCATGAAGTGGTTGTGCAGCTTGATGAACGCCATCTGCATCTGGCTGATGATCAGGTTCTCGTCGTTGCGGGGGTCGCCGACGAACGCGGTGCCGTTGCCGGCCCTCGGCAGGTCCTCGAGGCCGTTGGCGTTGCGGCTCAGCAACAGGTAGCCGGGCCGCTGCGGGTCGTACAGCTCGGGATCGGCGGCGGGACCCCCGCCGTAGACCGAACCGAGGTCGAACCGGGGCGTGTCGAAGTTGGTCAGCCCGCGAGGGTCGAGGCGCTGGTCGCCCAGCGGCGTGGTGTCGCGAGTCATGTCGTGGTCGATGAACTGGCCGAGGTAGATGAACCCGGCCGGCATCGTGGGGTTGTCCAGCCCGTCCGGGACGATGTCGTCCGCAGGCCCGCGGGCCTCCACCATCTTCTCCGAGAGGCCGACGAGCAGGTCGTCGTCGGGGGTGAAGGCCGTCAGCTTCTTGAACATCGTCCCGAAGCGGGCCTCCTTCGCGCGGCCGAACCGGGCGACGACGTCGCTGCCACGGGGATCACCCACCGCGTGCCTGCTGCGGGGCACGCCAGGCAGGGGCGTGGCGGGCGGCGGGCCTGGATCGGGCACCGGCAGCGGCGCGGCCACCGCGGCGGGCGCGC
>NZ_JAOPWR010000053.1 GCF_025965585.1 Pseudonocardia sp. | reverse complement strand
TGCCGACCGCCCGGTACTCCTCGATGTCGGTCACCTCGATGACCTCCAGGTACTGCACGGAGGGCGTGCCGGTTCCGTCCAGGGTGCCCTCGATGCGGGTGACGTCGTAACTGCGGATCGCCGAGCTCGCACGGGCCACCGGGTAGTCGGTGTCCCGGATCCAGGCCTCGTAGTCCGCCGGGTCGACGCCGGGACGGAGCTTGTTCAGGAAGAAGACGCGATGGGTCACGGTGTGCTCCTCGGTTCGGTCGCGGACGGGTGAGCGGAGATCAGAGCCTGCTCAGCACGTCGCGTGCGGTCATGGTGGCGATGCGGTGGGCGTCGGGGGCCGGGAACAGCCACAATCCGACGGAGTCGGAACCGGCGTCGATCAGCCGGCGGACCTTCTCGGCGCACTCGTCGGGCTCGCCGGCGACGGCCAGGTCCTCCACCCAGGAGTCGGGCATGGCCCTCGCGAGGTGCTCGACGGCGTTCTCGCCACCCTCGGCCAGCAGCGCGGCCAGCTCGTCGCGGATGCCGTAGACCTCCGAGAGCGCGTTGTCCGGCATCGCCGCGAGGTAGAACGCGATGGACTCGCGAACGGCGTCCTTGGCCACCGCACCGTCGTGGTCGACGGAGAACAACGTGTAGGTGACCAACCGGTGCGGCCTGGTGTGCCCACCGCGGCGGACCCCCTCGTCCACCCGCTCGCGCGCCCAGCGCACGTACGCCGGGCTGGACAGGGTGGAGAGCACCGTGCCGTCGGCGATCTCCCCCGAGAGCGTGAGGCCGCGCTCGTTGACCACCCCGGTGTAGAGCGGGACCCTGGTCGCCGCCGGATGGGTGAGCGCGATCTTGTCGAACTGGAAGTGGCCGGTCTCGGTGAGCTCCTCGCCGTCGAGCAGCCTGCGGACCGCGGTCACGCACTGCCGCAGCGCCGACAGCGCCTTCGGCGGCATCAGGCCCATCTGGTCCAGCCATGCCGGGACGCCGTGCCCGATGCCGCCATAGATGCGGCCGGGGAACAGCACGTCGAGCGTGGCGAGCTCCATCGCCAGGATCGCCGGGTGGCGGGTGGCGGCGGAGACGATGCCCAGCCCCAGCGGGAGCGACGTGGTCGCGGCCAGTGCGGCCGTCGATCCGGCGATCCCGCCGGAGAAGAAGCAGTCCTCGGAGAACCAGAGCTCGCCGAAGCCGAGCTCCTCGGCCAGGCGCGCCATCGCGACGATGTCCCCCGGCGGCATGTGGCTGCCCAGGACGAGGCCGACGGGGCTGACGGGGGACGGCCCGGGCGGCGTCATGGAGCCATCACCCGACCTCGAGCTGTGGAACACGACGCATGCATGGCAGTGAACCTAGGGAACGCCGCGCGGGTGATGTCCGTCGAATCCACCAAGGTCGGTGCTGGTGTTGTGCACCGCGCCCGCCACGATCCCGGAGATCGTCGAACTCGGACGGCCGCACGGAAGGGTGACACCTCCTGACTGAGCCGGGGGTTGGACGGTATGCACAGGTTCTGGCCATTTTCCGTCTGATCAGCACAGTCCTTGCCTGTCGCTCCGCCCTTACTCTCGGGCCGCGGACATCCACTCGGGAGTTCGTCCTCGTCCCCAGCAGGCCCAGTGTCCGGTGATCGGAGAATCGGTGCGCATCGGTATCGACGTCGGTGGAACGAACACCGACGCTGTCCTCGTCGACGGCTCGACGGTCCTCGCGGGAATCAAGACCGTCACCACGGAGGACGTGACCACGGGCATCGCCGCGGCGCTCGCCGGGCTGCAGTCGGCGATGGCGCACGATGCGGCGTCGGTGCAGGGCGTCATGATCGGGACGACGCACTTCATCAACGCGATCGTCCAGGGGCGCGACCTCGCCCCCACCGCCGCGGTCCGGCTCGGCCTGCCCGCCACCGCGGCGCTGCCCCCGATGTCGGGGTGGCCCGCGCGGCTGGTCGCCGCGATCAAGGGCAGGGGCTACCTCTGCCACGGAGGGCACGAGATCGACGGCCGCACGATCTCCCCGCTGCGCCGTGACGAGCTCGAGCGGGCCGCCGAAGACATGGTCACGCACGGCGTGGCGAGCATCGCGATCTCCTCGGTCTACTCGCCGGTGAACGCCGAGTGCGAGCTGGAGGCGGCGGAGATCCTCGGTGGGCTGCTCCCCGGCATGCCGATCAGCCTGTCGCACCAGATCGGTCGAATGGGGCTGCTGGAGCGGGAGAACGCGACGATCATCAACGCCTGCCTCAGCGAGCTGGCCACGAACATCTGCCGCGGCCTGTCCGACGCCGTGAGCGCCGCCGGGATCACGGCGCCGCTGTTCCTCAGCCAGAACGACGGCACCCTCATGGACGTCGCGCACGCCCGCCGCTACCCGGTCGCCACCTTCGCCTCCGGACCGACCAACTCCATGCGCGGTGCCGCCTTCCTCTCCGGCCTGCGCGACTGCGCCGTCGTGGACGTCGGGGGCACCACCACCGACGTCGGGATGCTGCGTCACGGTTTCCCCCACGAGGCGAGCACCGAGATCAGCGTCAGCGGCATCCGGACCAACTTCCGGATGCCCGACGTCCTCTCGGTGGGCATCGGCGGCGGCAGCAGGGTCCGGGAGGACCCGCTGTCGGTCGGGCCGGACAGCGTCGGCTTCCGGCTGGCCCAGGATGCGGTCGTGTTCGGCGGCGACACGCTGACCTGCACCGACATCGCGGTGGCCGCGGGTGTCGCGGACATCGGCGACCGTAGCCGGGTGCGCGGCCTGGACAAGGCGTTCGTCGACGCGGTGCTGGCCAGGATCGGCGCGGACATCGGCTCCGTGGTGGATCGGGTCCGCACCAGCGGCGAGGCCACCCCGATCGTCGCGGTCGGCGGCGGCAGCATCCTCGTGCCCGACGACCTGCCGGGCGCGGGCACCGTCCACCGCCCGGAGCACTACGCCACCGCGAACGCCATCGGCGCCGCCATCGCCCAGGTCGGCGGTGAGGTCGACCGGATGTACTCGATGGCCCCCGGCCAGCGCGACCGGTTGCTCGACGAGGCAAAGCAGGAGGCCGTCGACAAGGCCGTGGCGGCCGGCGCGAGCCCGGGGTCGGTCCAGATCGTCGACGTCGACGAGGTGCCGCTGGCCTACCTCCCCGGCAACGCGACCCGGATCCGCGTCAAGGCGGTCGGCGATCTCGTGCTGTCCGACTGAGTAGAGACAACTACGGAGAGATCCATGGCAATCACCCTCGGCCTGGCCGACCTCGCCGACCTGGCGCAGGGCGCCGCGCTTCTCGGGACCGGCGGCGGCGGCGATCCCTACATCGGGCTGCTGCTCGTCTCCGCCGAACTCGAGCGGGGCCGCACCATCACGCTCGTCGACCCGGACGAGGTCGACGACGACGCGCTCGTCGTGGCCAGCGCCTTCATGGGCGCCCCGACCGTCGTGATCGAGAAGATCCCCGGCGGCGACGAGCCGGTGATCGCCCTGCGCAGGCTGGAACAGCATCTCGGCCGGTCCGCCGACGCCATCATCCCGATGGAGTGCGGCGGGCTGAACTCGATGATCCCCCTGCTCGTCGCGGCACGCACCGGACTGCCGGTGGTGGACGGCGACGGGATGGGGCGCGCCTTCCCCGAGCTGCAGATGGAGACGTTCGGTGTCTACGGCGTGTCCGGCTCGCCGATCGCCATCTGCAACGAGCGCGGGCACGTCACCGTGATCGATACGGGAACGGACAACCACAGCATGGAGTGGTACGCGCGTGGGGTCACCATCCGCATGGGCGGCGTCTCCTACATCGCCGAGTACCCGATGACCGGAGCCCAGGTCAAGCGCACCGCCATCCCGCGGACCATGTCGCTCGCGCTGCGGCTGGGCCGCGTGGTCCGGGAGGCCCGGGAACAGCACCGCGATCCGTTCGTGGCGCTGAGCGAGTGCCTGTCCGACACCATCTACCGGCATGGGCGTGTCCTGCTCGAGGGCAAGGTGGTGGACGTCGAGCGGCGCAGCGCGGACGGTTTCGTCCGGGGCACCGCCCGCATCTCCACGTTCGACGGCTCGGAGACCGTGGAGCTGGCCTTCCAGAATGAGCACCTCGTGGCCCGCAACGGCACACGACTGTTGGCGATCGTCCCCGACCTGATCTCCGTGCTGGACGCCGAGTCCGCCGCGCCGATCACCACCGAGGCCCTGCGCTACGGCCAGCGGGTGCGGATCTTCGCCATCTCGACGCCGCCGATCATGCGGACCCCGGAGGCCCTCGACGTGTTCGGTCCGCGTGCGTTCGGCCTCGACGAGGACTGGACGCCGGTCGAGGACCTCGTCGACTCCGAGTCGGCATGACCGGCATCGACGCGCGGGGCGTCGCCCCGCAGATCACCGCACTGCACGGGGAGCACGACGCGCTGCAGGCCACGTTCACCGACTTCGCCGGCTGGCGGATGCCGCTGCGGTACAGCGGTGATCTCGCCGAGCACCACGCCGTGCGCAGCGCGGCCGGCCTGTTCGACCTGAGCCACATGGGCGAGATCATGGTGACCGGAGCGGGCGCGGCGGCGGCGCTGGACCGTGCCCTCGTCGTCGACGCATCCGCGATCGGCGTCGGCCGGGCCCGGTACACCGTGATCTGCGCGCCCGACGGCGGGATCCTCGACGACCTCATCGTCTACCGGCTCGCGGAGCGCGAGTACCTGGTGGTGGCGAACGCGGCCAACGCCCCGATGGTCGCCGCCGAGCTGGCCGAGCGCGCGACGGGTGCCCGCGTCGCGGTGTTCGACGCGACGACCGAGTTCGCGCTGGTCGCGATCCAGGGCCCGGTCGCCGCGGCGATCCTCGCGCCACTGTGCTCGATCGACCTCCCGGCGCTGCGCTACTACGCGAGCGCGTCCGCCACCGTCGCGGGCCGGCCCGTCCTGCTCGCCCGGACCGGCTACACCGGCGAGGAGGGCTTCGAGCTGTTCTGCGTCCCGGACGACGCCCCGTTCCTGTGGCGGTCGCTGCTCGAGGCGGGGGCGGGCGACGGCCTGTTGCCCGCCGGACTCGCCTGCCGCGACACGCTGCGGCTGGAAGCCGGGATGCCCCTGCACGGCCACGAGCTGCATTCCGGGGTGACCCCCTTCCACGCCGGGCTCGGCCGCGTCGTCTCGTTCGACAAGCCCGGGGACTTCGTGGGCCGCGCCGCGCTGGCCGCCGTCGCCGGGTCCGGCCCGGAGCAGGTCCTCGTCGGGCTGGTCGGCGACTCCCGACGCGCCCCCCGCCACGGCTACCCGGTGCTCGACCCGGACACGGGTTCGGCGATCGGCACGATCACCAGCGGTGCTCCGAGCCCGACGCTGGGCAGGCCGATCGCCATGGCGTACGTCGTATCCGATCGCGCCGTCCCCGGCACCAGGCTCGTCGCGGACGTCCGTGGCAAGCACGAACCGGTCACGGTCGTCGAGCTCCCGTTCTACCGGCGGCCGACTCCCACCCCTGCGACTGTGAAGGCCGGCTGACACCGATGACCATCCCCGATGGGCTGCGCTACTCCACCGACCACGAGTGGCTGGCGTTCGCCGCCGACGAGAGCGCCCTCGCCGGCGTGGGCATCACCGCGTTCGCCGCCGACGCACTGGGCGACGTCGTCTTCGTCGACCTGCCGGAGGTCGGCACGTCGCTCCGCGCGGGCGAGGTCTGCGGTGAGATCGAGTCCACCAAGTCGGTCAGCGACCTCGTCGCCCCGGCAGCGGGCGAGGTCGTCGAGCGCAACGAGGCGCTCTCCGAGACCCCCGAGCTGATCAACACCGACCCGTACGGCCGGGGCTGGCTGTTGCGGATGCGCGTGGCCGCGATCCCGTCGGACCTGCTCGACGCCGACGCATACCGCTCCCTCACCGAGGGTGGATCGTGAGCTCGCTGCACGGGACGCTGGCCGAGGTCGATCCCGAGGTGTCGGAGGCGGTCGAGGCCGAGCTGCGGCGCCAGCACGACACCCTGGAGATGATCGCCTCGGAGAACATCGCGCCGGTCGCGGTGCTCCAGGCACAGGGTTCGGTGCTCACCAACAAGTACGCGGAGGGCTATCCCGGCCGGCGCTACTACGGTGGCTGCGAGCACGTGGACCGCACCGAACAGCTCGCCATCGACCGCGCGCTGGCCCTTTTCGGTGCCGAGCACGCCAACGTCCAGCCGCACTCCGGCGCGCAGGCCAACGCCGCGGTGATGGCGGCGCTGCTCACGCCCGGCGACACCATCCTGGGGCTCGACCTCGCCCACGGCGGCCACCTGACCCACGGGATGCGGCTGAACTTCTCCGGCAGGCTCTACCACGCCGTGGCCTACCACGTGCGCGCCGAGGACCATCTCGTCGACATGGAGGAGGTGGCCCGGCTCGCCCGCGAACACCGGCCGGCGATGATCGTCGCCGGTTGGTCGGCCTACCCGCGGCACCTGGACTTCCCGGCGTTCCGGCGGATCGCCGACGAGGTCGGCGCGCTGCTCGTGGTGGACATGGCGCATTTCGCCGGACTGGTGGCCGCCGGTCTGCACCCGTCCCCGGTGCCGCACGCCGACGTGGTGACCACGACGACGCACAAGACGCTCGGCGGCCCCCGCGGCGGGCTCATCCTGTGCCGCGGCGAGCTCGCGAAGAAGATCGACTCGGCGGTGTTCCCCGGCCAGCAGGGCGGGCCGCTGCAGCACGTGATCGCCGCCAAGGCCGTGGCGCTGCGGCTCGCCGCGACGGCCGAGTTCCGGGAGCGGCAGGAACGGACGATCGGCGGCGCCAGGATCGTCGCGCGACGGCTGCTCGAGCCGGACGCGGTCCGCTCCGGGCTCACCGTCCTCACCGGCGGGACCGACGTGCACCTGGTGCTCGCGGACCTGGGCGGCTCCGAGCTCGACGGGCGCCAGGCCGAGGACCGGCTGCACGCGGTCGGCATCACCCTCAACCGGAACGCGGTGCCCTTCGACCCGCGGCCGCCGATGGTCACCTCGGGCCTGCGGATCGGCACCCCGGCCCTGGCCACCCGTGGCTTCGGTGAGGCCGATTTCGCCGAGGTCGCCGACATCATCGCGACGGCGCTGGCGCCCGGCTACGACGACGTCGTGGCGGCGGCACTCGCCGGCAGGGTGGCGGCGTTGGCCGCGGCCCACCCGATCTACCCGGTCGGAACAGCCGTGAGCCCCTGATGGCGATCAGTGCGTTCGACCTGTTCAGCATCGGGATCGGGCCCTCGAGCTCGCACACGGTCGGGCCGATGAAGGCCGCCCGGATGTTCGTCGAGAGTCTCGTCGAGGCCGATCTTCTCGGCGTGACGGCCGCCGTGCGCACGGGACTGTTCGGGTCGCTCGGGGCGACCGGGCTCGGCCACGGCAGCGACAAGGCCGTGCTGCTGGGTCTGAGCGGCGAGCGTCCCGCCACCGTCGACGTGGAGACGGCCGACGCGCAGGTCGAGCACGTCCGCCGGACCCGGAGGCTGGCGCTGCAGGGCCGGCACGAGATCGACTTCGACGAGCGGACGGACCTGGTGCTGCACCGCGGCCGCTCGCTGCCCGGCCACCCCAACGGGATCCGGATGACCGCCCACGACAGCGGGGGAGCGGAGCTGCTGGCGCGCACCTACTACTCGATCGGTGGCGGGTTCGTGCACGAGGAACCGGAGGACGGCGGCGGCGACGGCAGCGGTGACAGCAGCGGCGACGGAGCCGGGGGGCTCGTGGCCGACCGGACCGAGGTGCGGTTCCCGTACCGCAGCGCCGCCGAGCTGCTCGCGCACTGCGCCGCGAGCGGGCTGCCGCTCAGCGGCGTGATGCTGGCCAACGAGCTGTCGTGGCGCAGCGAGGACCAGGTGCGCGCGGACCTCCTGGAGATCTGGCGGGTGATGCGGGACTGCGTTCGCCGCGGCTGCGAACGCGAGGGCACGCTGCCCGGCGGCCTCGAGGTGCGCCGTCGCGCCCCCGGCCTGTTCCGGCGGCTGCGGGACGCGGGGCCGTCCGAGGACACGCTCGACGTGATGGACCGGCTCAGCCTCTACGCCATGGCCGTGAACGAGGAGAACGCCTCGGGTGGGCGGGTCGTGACCGCACCGACCAACGGCGCGGCCGGGATCATTCCCGCCGTCCTGCACCACTACCGCGCGACCGTGGCCGGTGCGGACGACGACGGGGTCGTCCGCTTCCTGCTCACCGCGGCGGCGATCGGGGTGGTCTACAAGGAGTGCGCGTCCATCTCGGGGGCGGAGGTGGGGTGCCAGGGCGAGGTCGGCAGCGCCTGCTCGATGGCGGCGGGTGCGCTCTGCGAGGTGCTCGGGGGCAGCCCGCAGCAGGTGGAGAACGCGGCCGAGATCGGCATGGAGCACCACCTCGGGCTGACGTGCGACCCGGTCGGCGGACTGGTGCAGATCCCGTGCATCGAGCGCAACGCCATGGCCGCGGTGCGCGCGGTGCACGCCGCCCGCCTCGCCCTGCACGGCGACGGCGCGCATGTCGTCAGCCTGGACGCGGTGATCGCCACGATGCGCCAGACCGGCGCCGACATGCTGGCCGAGTACAAGGAGACCTCACGCGGGGGGCTCGCCGTCAACGTCATCGAGTGCTGATGGCCCCGGTCGGGTCACGTCAGGCCGCGGGCCCGGCAGGCGAGCTGGAGCAGCAGCCAGTCGTCCGGGTTGTCGGGGTCGACGTCCAGCTCGGCGAAGATCCGTTCCACGCGGTAGGCCACCGAATTGCGGTGCAGGTGCAGCTCGGTGGCGGCCCGGGAGAGCGAACCGTGGTTGTCCAGGTAGGCCTGCAGTGTCCGGATGGCCGAGGTGGCCTTGGTGTGGCCCATCTTGTCGAGCGGCGCGAGCACGGTGTCGACGGCGGTGCGCGCCGTGTGCGAGGCGTACCACTCGACGAGGGTGCGGCGCAGTCCCAGACCGTCGAACGCGGTGGCGGTGTTCGTGCGGTTCCGCGCGCGCACCGCGGCGACCGCGGCCCTGGCCTCGGCGGCCGAGTTGATCAGCCCGGTCGGGCCGCTGTGGGCCGAGCCCACGCCGCAGAACAACACCGTCGCCGGCACGGTCCCGATCGCGTGGTCCAGCGCTCGCTGCACCACGCCGGTTGCGTCGGCGGCCGCGGTGGAACCGGGGTCCCCACGCGACATGTGGATCAGCAGGAGCGCGCGCTCGGCGCGTGCGAGGTGCCAGCTGCCGGAGCTGCGGACGGCCTCGAGAACCACCCGGCCCAGCTCCTCGCGGGTGGCGAACGCCGCCACCTCGTCGCTCTCCTGCAGCTCCTGGTCGCCGTGCTCGATGCGCGCCACGAGATGCCAACCGTCGACGGGCAGACCCATCGACCGCGCCCGGCGCAGCAGCTCGGAGCGTCCTCGGGACGAGCTGTCCAGCAGCTCGGAGAGCAGCTCCGCCCGCGACCGGATCGGCAGCTCCCTGGCCCGGCGTTCGGCAGCGGCGGACAGCGCGAGCGTGTTGGCCAGCAACCGCCCGATCAGCGCCAGCTCCGGCCGGGTGCGGGCCTGTCCGTCGCGCACGACGACCCAGCGCTCGGCGTCGTCATCCAGGCCGATCGGGAACGCGAGTGCGCCGTCGGGCTGCTCGAGCACGGCCACCGTGGCGTCGGCGATGTCGGCGATGTCGGCGACCAGCTCGTCCGGCCGGGCGGCACGGCGGGTCGTCAGATGCTGGAAGGCCACGACGGCCCGGCGCAGGCCCAGCTCGGCCGAGCCGCGCAGCGCGGAGTCGAGCGCGCACACCAGATCGGCGAGGTTGATCCGCTCGGTGTGGCGCAGGATCACGACGCCGAACCGCTCCGCGGTCCCGATCGACGTGGACGTCGGGGGCGGGGCGCCGGGATCGGCCAGTACCAGCGCCACCACCCCGCGCGCGACGGCGAGCCGCAGGGCCACGTCGAACTGGTAGCCGTCGACGGTGGAGCTCACGTGCGCCCCGAGCACCGCGACGGTGCCTGCAGGCGCCTCCCGCAGGTCGAGCAGGCCCTCGGCGACGAAGACCTGCTCGACGGCCTGGTCTCCGGGAGTACCCGCGAGGCACTCCCACCGCAGCCCTGGCGCCTGCAGTACGTCGCTGAGTGCGGGCAAGTTGGTCATCCTCTCGTTCAGAGTGCCGATATGTTGGCAATACTTGTGCTGTATGTACAGCATCCTCAGAAAATCTGGTGTTACGTTTCCGACGTGCAGCTGGATGCGGACAACATCGAGGCGTACGCCCTCGGCTGCGCGATCCTCAGTGCCGGCGGTGGTGGCGACCCCGCCATCGGGCTGGTGATGGCCCGGCACGCGATCGCGGGGCACGGACCGGTCCCGGTGACGGACCCCGCCGACCTCGACCCGCAGGCAGTGGTGATGCCCTGTGGGCTCATCGGCTCGCCGACCGTGGCCCAGGAACGGATCTGGAACGGCGCCGAGGGCGCCCAGCTGGCCCGCTCGGTCGCCGGCCTGCACGGTGCCCCGGTTGACGTCCTGATGTGCTACGAGATCGCCGGGGTCAACGGGCTGCTCCCGGTGCTCTGGGCGGCGCGCCTCGGTACTCCGCTGCTCGACGCGGACGGGATGGGCCGAGCCTTCCCGGAGATGCAGCAGCAGGCCATGCACGTCGCCGGCGTCGCGGCGAGCCCCGTGGTGCTCACCGACGGCCGGGACAACGTCATCGTGGTGGAGGCGGCCGACAACCAGGCCGCCGAGCGGTTGGCGCGCAGCTGTGCCGCGTCCTTCGGCGGTACCTGCGCCGGCGCGATCTACATCATGAGGGGCCGGGTCGCCGCCACCGCCGCGATCTCCGGATCGGTCTCGCGCGCGGTGCAGGTCGGCACGATGATGCACGGACGCACCGGCGCGTGGTCTGCCGCGCTCGCCGCGGAGACCGGCGGCCGGGTCCTCATCGAGGGGCGTATCACCGAGATCGAGCGGTACGGCGGCGCCGGGTTCGCCCGCGGTCACGCTGTCGTCGACGGCTCCCGCGGCAGCCGGCGCCGGCGGCTGCGCCTCGAACTGCAGAACGAGGTGCTCGCCGCGCTCGAGGACGGTGAGGTGCTGGCGACCGTCCCCGACATCATCGCCGTGCTCGGACTGGTCAACGGGCGCCCGGTGGGCACGGAACGGCTGCAGTACGGCCAGCGGGTGGGAGTCGTGGCGCTGCCGGCCCCGGCGGTGTGGCGCTCGGAGCAGGGGCTCCAGGTGGTGGGGCCCCGCTCGTTCGGCTACGACCTGGACTACGCCGGCTTCGGCGACGGCGACCGGAACGACAGGCCCGAGGCCGCCGATGTCGACCGCTGAGGGCCTGCGGCTGGGCATCGACGTGGGCAACACGAACACCGACGCCGTTGTGGTCGACCAGCACGGCGTGCTGGTCGCCAGGGCCAAGGTCCCGACCTCGCCCGACCTCGGCGTCTCCGTCGACGCGGTGGTCGTCGACCTGTTGGGACAGGCGGCGGTCGATCCGGCGCGTGTGGGGTGCGTGACGCTCGGGGCGCCGCGCACCACCGACCCGATCAGCACCGGTCGCGGGCTGCGCCGGGTGGCGGTGCTGCGCATCGGCGGCCCGCTCACCTCCGCTGTCCCCCCACTGGTCACATGGCCGGCGGCGCTGCGCGACACGGTCGCGGCGGGGAGCGCGATCGTCGCGGGTGGGTGCGAGTTCGACGGCGAACGGATCGCCCCGCTCGACGAGGCCGCCATCATGGCCTTCGCCCGCGAGGTGGCTCCGGCCGCGGAGGCGGTGGCGATCACCGCGGTCTTCTCCCCGGTCGATCCGACCGACGAGCTGCGCGCGGCGGCCATCCTGCGCAGCGAGCTCGGCGAGATCCCGATCTCGATGAGCCACGAGATCGGCTCCATGGGGCTGCTGGAACGGGAGAACGCCACGGTCCTCAACGCCGCGCTGTGCGGTGACGCCGCCGCCACCGCAGGGGTGCTGGAGGCCACGATGCGCCGCAACAGCGTGGACGCCGAGTGCTACCTCACCCAGAACGACGGCACTCAGATGGCGCTGGGCTACGCGACCCGCTTCCCGGTCCTGCTCATCGGCAGCGGCCCGGCCAACAGCATGCGCGGCGGCGCCCACAGCAGCGGCGTGACCGACGCCGTGGTCGCCGACATCGGCGGCTCCAGCACGGCTGTGGGCAGGCTGGTCAACGGGTTCCCCTGGCAGTCGCTCACACCGTCCACGGTGAGCGGAGTGGTCACCAACTTCCGGTTGCCCGACGTGGTCGAGGTGCCGATCGGCGGCGGCTCCGTTCGCGAAGCCCTGTGCTGCGGCGGATCCGTGCCCACCCTCACCGACGCGGCCGTGCACGCCGGCCGCACCACGTTCGGCTCGAACCCCGTACCCAGGCAGTGGGGCGCACGGCTGGCCCGAAAGCTGGCCGGCGCCGACCGGCTGCTCGCCGAGGCCGTCGACCGCGTCGGCCGCGGTGCCGAGGACCTGCCGCTGGTCGTGGTCGGCGGAGCGGGTGGCATCGCGCCCGACCGCATGGCGGGGGTCGTCGAGGTGGTCCGCCCGCCGTACTTCGAGGTGGCCAATGCGCTCGGCGCCGCGATCGCACCGGTCAGCGGCTACGCGGAGCGGATCTGCTCCGGGCGCCCGGACCTGCTCCGCGCGGCGATCGAGGAGCTCACCACCGACGCCTTCGGCCGGGCGATCCAGGCCGGAGCCGAGCCCGAGCGGGTGCAGGTGGCGGGGATCGAGGAGGTTCCCCTGGCCTACCTGCGCGACCCGGCCGTCCGGATCAGGGTGCGGGCGACAGGCCCGCCCGTCACGAGTCCGCCACGGGCCCCCGGGCCTTCCTGACCACCCACAGCACAGACCGGAGCACCCGAACATGACAGGAACGACAACGGTGATCGGGCAGCGGTTCCTCCGCCGGGACGGGCTGGAGAAGGTCACCGGCGAGGCCCGCTACACCGCCGACCTGGCCTTCACCGGCCTGCTGCACGCCAAGTTCGTCTACGCCGGTCGGCCGCATGCCCGCATCGTCGCGATCGACACCACGGCCGCCGCCCGGATGCCGGGCGTGCACGCCGTGCTGACGCAGGCCGACGTGCCGATGGTGCGGTACGGGATGTTCGTGAAGGACCGCACGCTGTTCGCGCACGACGTGGTCCGGTTCGAGGCCGAGGTCGTTGCGGCCGTGGCAGCCGACACCCCTGAGCACGCCGCCGCGGCCGCCGCGATGGTGGAGGTCGAGTACGAGGACCTGCCCGCGGTGCTGGACGTCGAGGACGCGCTCGCGGCGTCCGCGCCGCAGCTGCACCCGGACTGGCCGGGCTACAGCACCCAGGACGGTGTGGAACGCGGGCCCAACGACTGCGGCCACATGACTTCGGTCAAGGGTGACGTCGACGCCGGGTTCGCCGAGGCGGACCTGCAGCTGACCGAGACCTACAGCAGCGACATGTCGCATGCGGTGCCCATCGAGCCGCACGCGGTGGTCGCCCGGTGGCAGGGCGAGAAGGTGACGATCTGGAGCACCAGCCAGGTGCCGTTCCCGGCGCGAGCCGGTGTGGCCGAGACGCTGCAGATCCCGCAGAGCAACGTCCGGATCGTCGTGCCGCACCTCGGCGGCGGGTTCGGCGGCAAGTGCGACTTCCACTTCGAGGCGCATGTCGCCCTGCTGGCCAGGGCCACCCGGCGACCGGTGCGCCTGGTGTTCACCCGGCGCGAGGAGTTCGTGGCGACCGACAAGGTCCGGCACGCCGTCCGGATCGAGCTGAGCACGGGTGTGCGCCGGGACGGGACGATCACGGCGCGGCGGGCCCGGATGCTGCTCGACTCCGGTGCCTACTGCGGCGACGCGCTGTTCGCCACCGAGATCGGGCTGATGATGGTGGCCGGTCCGTACCGGATCGCGAACCTGCACGCCGAGGTGCACACCGTCTACACCAACCGCACTCCCGCGGGCAGCGTCCGCGCGCCGGGCGGACCGCAGACGTGCTGGGCGGTCGAGCAGCACACCGACGAGCTGGCACGGCTGGTCGGACTGGATCCGCTGGAGTTCCGACGTCGCAACCTCGTCCGGGCCGGTGACACCGGGCAGACCGGCCAGCGGTTCGTCAGCTCGAGTGCGGAGCAGTGCCTGGACCGCGCCGCCGAACTCGCCGGCTGGCCGGGCACCGAGCTGGGCCCCGACGAGGCGCTCGGCGTCGCCGTCGGCTGGTGGTTCAGTCTCGCGGTGACCTCGGGCGCCTACCTCAAGATCAATCCGGATGGCACCGGGACGATCATCACCGGCGCCCAGGAGAACGGCAGCGGCTCGGTGATGGGACTGGCGATGCTGGCCGCCGAGGAGCTCGGCATGCACCCCGATTCGTTCTCCGTGCTCTACCAGGACACCGACGCCGGGCCGTTCGACATCGGCAGCGCCGGCAGCCAGACCACCTTCAACAACGGGCGCGCCGTGATGGAGGCCGCCCGCGACGTCCGCGGGAAGCTCCTGGAACTCGCCGCGGACCGGTTGGAGATCCACCAGAGCGACCTCGAGCTCGTCGACGGGTCGGTTCGGGTCAAGGGGGCTCCGACGCGGTCGATCCCGCTGGCCGACCTCGCGGCGGGCGCGCAGCTGATCGGCAGCGGCTCGGGTACGCCACCACCGCTGCCCGACCACGACCTCGCGGGGTGCGGTGGCCGGCTCGGCTACTCCGCGTTCGGCTCGCCGTCGTTCTTCTGCCACATCGCCCGCGTGAGGGTGGACCGCGACACCGGGGTCGTCTCGGTGCCCGAGGTCGTCGCCGTGCACGAGTTCGGCCGGGTGCTGAACCCGCTCGGCGCACAGGGCCAGGTCGAGGGCGGGGTCATCCAGTCCGTGGGGATGGCGCTGCTCGAGGGCAGCCAGTACGAGGGCGGCCACCAGCTCAACCCGGGCCTGCTGGGCTACAAGCTGGTCACCGCCCCCGACGCGCCGAAGGTCACGGTGGGCTTCCTCGACGATCCGGTGGATCAGGGCGGTCCGCACGGGGCGAAGGCCGTGGGGGAGCCGCCGGTGGTGGGCACCCCCGCCGCGATCGGTAACGCCATCGCCGCCGCCGTCGGCACCCGCGTGCGGGTGCTCCCGATGAACGCCGAACGCGTCTGGGCGGCGCTGCACCGGCCCACCGCCACGACCGGCCCGCAGGACGGTGAATCGTGAAGTACTTCGCACCCGAGAGCGCAGCGGAGGCCGTCGAGCTGCTCCAGGCCCGCCCGGGTGCCGGGGTGGTGGCAGGTGGGACGGACCTCGTGGTCACGGCTCGCGGAGGCGGGCGGCCGCTGCCCGCGACGCTGGTCGCGATCCACCGGGTCGCGGAGCTGGACCAGCAGCGCCGGACCGCGGACGGCATCGTGCTGGGGGCGCTGACGACCCACGCCTGGATCGAGCGGTCCGAGGACGTCCGGTCCCGGTGGTCGGCGCTGGCCGATGCGTCGGCGATGATCGGCTCTCCCGCCACGCGACACACCGGCACGCTCGGCGGGAACCTGATGAACGCCTCTCCCGCGATGGACACCGGCTCGCCCCTGCTGGTGCTCGACGCCTCCGTCGAGCTGCGCGGTACCGGTGGCATCCGCACCATCGGGGTCGAGGAGCTGCTCGCCGGCCCCGGCCGCACCACCGCCGCGCCGGCCGAGCTGCTCGGCGCCGTGCGCGTGCCGGAACCGGCGCCGGGGACGGGGAGCGCCTACGTCCGGCTGGAACACCGGCGGGCCATGGAGATCGCCGTCGTGGGCGCCGCGGCGGCGATCCGCCTCGGCCCCGACGGCGTGATCACCTCGGCTCGGATCGCGGTCACCGCCGTAGCACCGGTGTGCCTGCGGATCCCTGATGCCGAGGCCGGGCTGCTCGGCCTCCGGCCCGATCCCGACGCGCTGGCCACGGCGTCCCATGTCGCCCTCGCCGCGGTGCGTCCGATCACGGACGTGCGGGCCAGCGCGGACTACCGGCGGTCCATGACCGCCGTCGTGGTGACCCGTGCGCTGGCCCTCGCGGCCCGCCGCGCCGCAGGCCAGGCCACTGACGACCGTCCGCCCGCAGGGATCAGGAGAGCGTCATGAGACAACCGCTGCACGTCACCGTCAACGGTGTCGTCACCGGCACCGAGGTCGAACCGCACCGCTCACTGCTGTCGGTGCTGCGCGAGGAGGTCGGCCTGACCGGCCCCAAGGAGGGCTGTGACGACTCGGAGTGCGGGGCGTGCATGGTCCTGCTCGACGGGCGCCCGGTGAACGCGTGCTCCTACCTCGCCCTGCAGACGGACGGACGGGACGTCACCACGGTCGAGGGCGTCGCCGGCGCCGACGGCCTGCACCCGGTCCAGCGCGAGCTCCTCGCCGCGGGCGGGGTGCAGTGCGGGTTCTGCACTCCCGGCATCGTGATGTCGGCGAAGGCTCTGCTCGACAGCGGGTCGGCCTGCGACGAGGAGCAGGTCCGGCGGGCGTTGGCCGGCAACCTGTGCCGCTGCACCGGCTATCAGAAGATCGTCGAGGCCGTCGTGCGCGCCGGGGCGAGCGCCCCGCGCGGCGCGGGGGAGTAGGCACTCGTTCCAGCACTCGATCCCGGGCAGGCCGCGGCCTGCCCGGGATTTCGCGGTGGCCGGAGGCGGGTCGGGTCGCCCTGCGACCGATAGCGAAACAGCGACGTAACTCACTGTTGACATGAATTCCGAGCTGTGCAGATCCACCAAGTTCACTGCTCGATTCGGCTGAAGTCCCGAATATCGGTCCATGGTCAACAAATACGCTCACGGGGATCGCACGCTCGACCCGGCGAGCACGGTTTCAGAGTGACAACCGAGCCCGGGGCACTTTCCCGCTCACGCTGCTCTCTCCCTGGGAGTCCACCACCGATGAAACCTCCTGCCTTCACCCATCACGCCTGCCGAACCGTCGAGGAGGCCGTGGGCCTCCTCGACTCGGCATCCGACGACTCCAAGGTCATCTCGGGAGGCCAGAGCCTGGTACCGATGATGAACCTGCGCCTGGCCAACCCGGCCCACCTGGTGGACCTGAACGGCATACCCGGTCTGAACGGCATCGAGGTCGGCGACCGGACCCTGACCGTCGGGGCCACGGCCCGTCAGCACGCCGTCGAGCGCTCCACCCATGTCGCGACGTCGGCACCGCTGCTCGCGGCGGCTCTGAAGCACGTCGGGCACCCGCAGATCCGCAACAGGGGAACGGTCGTCGGGAGCCTCTGCCACGCCGACCCCGCCGCCGAGATGCCGGCCGTGTTCCTCACGCTGGGCGGACACGTCAGCGCGCAGAGCGCGAGCGGCACCCGGACGATCGCCGCCGGGGACTTCTTCGACTCCTACCTCACCACTGCTCTGGAGCCGAACGAGATCGCCACGGCGGTCACCTTCGACACGCCGAACGGATCGTCGGGCTGGTACTTCGAGGAGGTCGCGCGCAGGCACGGTGACTTCGCCGTCATCGGGATCGTCGCGCTGCTGACGCTCTCCGGCGGCGTCATCTCCGACGCGCGCCTGACCGTCTTCGGCGGTGCGGCCACGCCCGTGCGCATCCCGGCCGCGGAGCAGCTGCTCGTCGGCGTCGCGGCCGCCGACGTGGACGCGGACCTGCTGGCCAGGGCGGCCGCCGAGACGTCTGCCGCCCTGCGCCCCAGCGACGACATCCACGCGAGCGGCGACTACCGCAGGCACGTCGCGGGCGTCCTGACCACCCGCGGCATCAGCACCTCGCTCGAGCGCGCCGTCGCCGGCTCCTGAGCCGCGTCCACCCGAAGGAGACATGAGATGGCGACCACCCCCAAACAAGCTGTCACCCTGACGGTCAACGGCGAGGACCACGAGGTCCTCATCGAAGCCCGGCGCACCCTCGCCGACGTCCTGCGTGAGGACGTCGGCCTGACCGGTACGAAGCTCGGCTGCGAGCACGGAGTCTGCGGTGCATGCACCGTCCTGATGGACGGCAGCGCCGTCCGGTCCTGCCTGATCTTCGCGGTGCAGGCCCAGGACGCCGAGATCGCGACGGTCGAGAGCCTCGACGACGACGGGAAGCTCGATCACGTCCAGCAGGCGTTCACCGACAACCACGGCCTGCAGTGCGGGTTCTGCACGGCAGGCATGTTGATGTCGACCCACGCACTGCTGGCCGACAACCCCGACCCCACCGACGACGAGATCCGGGTCGGGCTCAACGGCAACCTCTGCCGGTGCACCGGCTACGCCAACATCGTCAAATCCGTCGCCGCCGCGGCGGCCGCAGGGAAGGCGGCGACGTCGAGTGCGCAGGCTTCCTGATCTCCAGCCCACCGTCGCCCCGCAGCAGGTGAAGGACCAGCCTCATGTCTGAGACGATCATCGAGAAGCACCTGACGATCCGCAAGGACAAGTTCATCGGCAAGCGCGCCAAGCGCGTCGAGGACCCCCGCTACCTGACCGGCACCGCCCGTTACGTCGCCGACCTGGAACTGCCGCGGATGCTGCACGCGGTCTACGTCCGCTCGCCGCACCCGCACGCCCGCATCGTGTCCATCGACAGTTCGGTGCTGCCCGGCCTCGGCAAGTCGGTGTGGGTGTTCACCGGCCAGGACCTCAGCGAGGTCCCGCCGCTGATCGACCATGTGGCGCTGGACAACCTCCTGCGCACACCGCAGAACGTCATCGCGATCGACAAGGTGCGCTTCGTCGGCGACGCCGTCGCCGTCGTCGTGGCGGGGGACCGCTACGCGGCCGAGGACGCCGCCGAGGAGCTCGGAGCGGCCGTCGAGTACGAGGTGCTCGCCCCGGTGCCGAGCGTCGAGGCGGCCAACGCCCCGGGGGCCGCGCTGCTGTTCGAGGACCTCGGCACCAACGAGATCTACCGGCAGACCGAGAAGCACGGCGACACCGACGCCGCGTTCGCCGCGGCCGACCGCGTATTCACCACCCGGTTCCACCACAACCGCTACGGTGCGGCCCCGATGGAGACCCGCGGCGTGCTCGCCAACTACGAGCGCTCAGAGCAGCAGCTCACGGTGTGGTCCTCGACGCAGATGCCGCACTTCCTGCGCTCGGTGATCGCCGGCCAGCTGAGCCTGCCCGAGCATCGGGTGCGCGTGATCGCTCCCGAGGTCGGCGGCGGTTTCGGGCAGAAGATGGCCACCTCGCCCGAGGAGATCGCGATCCCCTACATCGCGCTGCAGCTGGGCCGCCCGGTGAAGTGGATCGAGGACCGTCACGAGCACCTCCTGGCCGCCACCCAGGCCAAGGAGGAGTTCATCAACCTCGAGGTCGCGGTCAGCAACGAGGGCATGCTGCTCGGCGTCCGCGGCGAGTTCGTCGGCGACGGCGGCGGCTACTCGTTCAACACCGAGAGCGCGCTGATCGAGCCCGCCCTCGCGGCGAAGTCCTTCCCCGGGCCCTACCGGATCGAGGCCTTCGACGAGGAGGTCGCGGCGTCACTGACCAACAAGAGCCCGGTGGCCGCCTACCGCGGTGTCGGCTGGACCGCGGCGAACACCGTGCGCGAGATCATGATCGACGAGATCGCACGCGACCTGGGCATCGACCCCGTCGAGATCCGGCGCCGCAACATGCTCAGCTCCGACGAGCTGCCCTACCGCTCGGTCACCGGGCAGCTCTACGACAGCGGCAGCTACCTCGAGTCGCTCGAACTGGCGATGAAGACGGTGGACTACCCGGCGTTCCGCGCGATGCAGGCGCGGCTGCGCGAGCAGGGCCGCTACGTCGGGCTCGGGATCAGCTCATACGTGGAGCAGACCGCGTGGGGCAGCGACTCGTCGGCGCAGGCCGGCACCCCGCTGCCGTCCCACGACAACTCCACGGTGACCCTCGACCCCGGTGGCAAGGTCACGGTGGCGGTCAGCACGTCCTGCCACGGCCAGGGGCACGAGACGTCCTACGCCCAGATCGCCGCGGACGGCCTCGGCGTCGACATGGCCGACATCAAGGTGATCTTCGGCGACACGATGACCTCGCCCTACGGGCTGGGCACCTACGCGAGCCGCAGTGCCGTCATCGGTGGCGCGACGGTGGCGCGGGCGTCGGCCGACGTCCGCGAGCAGGTGCTCAAGGTCGCCGGCAACATGCTCGAGGCCGACCCGGACGACCTGATCATCGACGACGGTGTCGTCTCCGTCGTGGGCACCCCGTCGGTGTCCAAGACGCTCGCCGAGGTGGCCTACGCGGCCTACTGGGACTCCGAGGTCCGTTCCGACGAGCCGTTGCTGTCGGCGACCCGGTTCTACGACCCGCCCGCGACCTACGCCAACGGCTGCGTCGTGGTGCTGGTGGAGGTGGACGCAGGCACGGGTCTGGTCACGCTGGACCGCATCGTGGCGATCGAGGACTGCGGCACGGTCATCAACCCGATGATCGTCGAGGCGCAGGTGCAGGGTGCGATCACCCAGGGCATCGGCGGCGCGCTGTTCGAGGAGTTCATCTACGGCGACGACGGCCAACCGCTGACGACGACGTACATGGACTACCTGATCCCGACCTCGACCGACGTCCCGCCGATCGAGGTGCTCAGCCTGGAGTCCCCGTCGCCGTTCAGCGTCGGCGGGATCAAGGGCATGGGTGAGGGCGGTCAGATCGCCGCGCCTGCGGCGGTCGCCAACGCCGTGGCCGACGCGCTGGCGCCGTTCGACGCCAGGATCCGCAAGCTGCCGCTGGCCCCGGACTACGTCCTGCGGCTGATGGGCAAGATCGGGTCCAGCGAGAGCTGAGTTCCACCGGAGACGTCGTCGCCGGCCCCTCCCGGCCGGCGACGCACTCCTGCGTGCTCCGACCGGTTCCGGGTGCGGCGAAGGCAGGCCCCGGACCCGTCACGACACACCGGGCGGGTCTAATGCCGGCGGAGACGGGCGACGGGGCGACTCAGGCGATGACGGCGGAGAGCCCCAGCATCGATGTGGCCTCTTCGACGCCGGCGATCCCCAGGTCGAGATCGCGGGCGAGCGCCACCGCGCGCTCGACGAGGGGCAGGTTGCCCGGGCTGAGCTCGCCCTTGCGGAGGTAGAGCGCGTCCTCCAGCCCGGCGCGGGCATTGCCGCCGAGTGCGAGCCCGATCGCGGTCAGCTCGAGGTTCCGGCGGCCGATCGCGATGACCTGCCAGACGGCCCCCGCCGGCAGCCGGCGGACGAGGGTGAGCAGGTTGTCCGGGGTCGCGGCCATGCCCCCGGCGACGCCGAGCACGATCGAGAACTGCATCGGCTCGTCGTCGAGCAGGCCCTCGTCGCGCAGCCGGAGGCAGGCGTCGAGGTGCCCGGTGTCGTAGATCTCGAGCTCCGGCTTGACTCCCAGCTCACGCATGCGGGCCGCGAGCCTGCGCACGTCGGCGGGCGGGTTGCGGAACTCGCCCCCACCGAAGCTCATGCTGCACGGGTTGAGCGTGGCCATCCGGGGCCTGAGCTCCACCAGCGCCGCTCGCTCCTCGAAGGGCACGCTCAGCCCGACGCCGGTCGAGAGCTGGATCAGGATCGGGCAGCGCTCCGCGATGAGGTCCATCGTCCGCCGCGCGATGCCGAGATCCGCGGTCGGGCGGTGCTCGGTGTCGCGCAGGTGGATGTGCGCGACGGCGGCGCCCGCCTCGTGCGCGCGGGCGACGGCGTCGGCGATCTCCACCGGCTGCGTCGGCAGGTGCGGGTTGTCCTCCTTCGAGGCGATGGGTCCGGTGGGGGCGACGGTGATGACGACGCTCATGGGAGGCGGTCCTTGTCGGTGGCGGGTCAGGTGTCGAGGATCGCGACGGCGCGGGTCCACCCGGCGGACGCGGCGTGGATCTTGACCGGGAAGCACGAGACCTGGAACCCGGTGTCGGGCAGCCGTTCGAGGCCGTGCAGCTTCTCGATGTGGCAGTAGCCGATCTCCCGCCCGGCGCGGTGGCCCTCCCAGATGACCGAGGGGTCGTGGTCGACGGCGTAGCGCTCGGCGGTGTGCACGAAGGGCGCGTCCCAGCTCCAGGCGTCGGTGCCGGTGACCCGGACGCCCCGCTCGAGCAGGTGGAGCGTGGCGTCCCGGCCCATGCCGCAGCCGGAGGAGACGTAGTCGTCGTGCCCGTACCGCTCGCCGGCCGAGGTGTTGACGACGACGATCTCCAGCGGGGACAGCGCGTGGCCGATCCGCTTGAGCTCGGCCTCGACGTCGCCGGCGGTCGCCACGTACCCGTGCGGGAGGTGGCGGAAGTCCAGCTTCACCGCGGGCTGCAGGCACCACTCCAGCGGTACCTCGTCGATGGTGATGGCGCGGGCTCTGCCGTCCATCACCGCCGAGTAGTGGTAGGGGGCGTCGAGGTGGGTGCCGTTGTGGGTGGTGACGCGCACCCGCTCGATCGCCCAGCCCTCGCGGTCGGGGAGGTCGTCGACGGTCGCGCCGGGGAAGAACGCGACGACGTCCTCGGCGGTCTGCTGGTGCGTGTAGTACTCGATCTCGGGAAGGTGCCCCGGCGGATCCGAGGCGATCCCCGCCTGCAGCGGTACCGAGATGTCGATCAACGTGCGCATACGCAGCGCGCTCCTGTCCTGCTCCTGTGGTGGACGATCACTGTGGGACGGCGGTCTGCCGGGCGGCTGCGGCCAGTGCGCCCTTGACGATGTTCACGTAGCCGGTGCAGCGGCAGAGGTTTCCGACCAGTGCTTCCCGGACCTCCTCCTCGGTGGGGTCCGGCGTCTCGTCGAGGAGGACGCGCAGGCTGAAGAGGTGGCCGGGCAGGCAGAAGCCGCACTGGAATGCGTCGGCCTCCCAGAGCGCCTGCTGCAGCGCCGGCAGCGGCTCGTCCGGGTCGGCGAGGCCCTCGACGGTGGTGACCGCGCACCCGTCGACGGTGGCGGCGAGGACGATGCACGACTTCTGGATCCGACCGTCGATCTCGACCGTGCAGGCTCCGCAGTCGCCGTTGCGGCACCCGATGTGCGTGCCGGTGAGGTGCAGCTGGTCGCGCAGGACGTCGGCCAGCACCGCCCGGTCCTCGACCTCGATCCGCTCGCGACGGCCGTTCACCGTCAGATCCAGGTGCCGCGACGGGACGGTCTCCCGCTCCGGATCGCTCGTGCTCATGTCCGGTTCTCCCAGCTCTCTCGATACGCGCGGTGCGCGACGGTCCCCGCGATGCGGGCTCGGTAGCGGCCGGGGGCCAGGACGTCGCTCCAGGGCTCGGTGACGGCGGCGTCGACCCGGTCCCGGAGCTCGGCCTCGCCGACCTCGGCGCGGGAGGGGAGCGGAACGCGGAGCGGGACGGCCTGCAGGCCCCCGAGTGTGACCGCGGCGCTCTCGCCGTCCCGGCAGTAGGTCGCCGTGACGATCGGCCAGCTGCCGGCGCTGTGCTTGACCTTGCAGTACCCGGTCACGCGGGGTGTCGCGGCGAGCACCGCGGCCTCGACGAACTCTCCGGGACCGAGGACGGTGCGGTAGGCGTCCACGTGGAACTGCGCCGCCGGCACCTCGCGCGTGCCGGTGGGCCCATGGACGCGGTAGCGCGCGCCGAGCCCGGCGAAGGCGGCCGGCATGTCCGTTCCGGGCATCCCGAAGCAGACCGCGCCGACGGGCGTCGCCGCGTTGTGCAGCTGGCGGCCGCCGGTCACCCCGCGGGCCACGCGCGCGAGGTGGGGGATCTGGTCTCCGACGAGCGCCGATCGCAGCAGGTCGCGGTAGCTGATGAGAGCCCCGATCACGATGTCCGGGCCCTCGGTGGCGATGTCGCACAGTCCCATGCCGCGCAGGTCGACCACATGGGACACGGTGAGCTCACCCCGGGTCAGCTGCGGCAGGAGCTGGCTGCCGCCACCCAGCACCGCCACGTCGCCGTCGTGCTCGAGGAGCAGCGCGGTGGTCTCCTCGGCGGTGGCCGGCCGGTGGTACTGCAGTGGAGTGCGGATCATCGCGTTCCACCGCCCATGATCGCGTCGAGGACGTTCGGCGGGCTCAGCGGCATCCGGTGGGCGTGGACCCCCAGTGGACGCAGAGCGTCGTTGACGGCGTTCGCCACGGCCGCGACCGCGCCGCCCAGCCCGCTCTCCCCGGCCCCCTTGGTGCCGAGCAGCGTGAACGGGCTCGGGGTGTGCTGCGATGCGAGCGAGAGCATCGGCAGGTCGGGGGCGCGGGGGAGGAGGTAGCTCTTGAGGTGTCCGGCGAGCGGCTGCCCGTCGTCGCTGTAGGGGAGGCTCTCCCACAGCGCACCGCCGATGCCCATCGCGATCGCGCCGTAAAGCTGGCCGTCGACGAACGTCGGGCTGACGACCACCCCGCAGTCGTCGACGGCGAAGTAGCGGTCGACCTCGACCACTCCGGTCTCCGGGTCCACCTCGACCACCGCGATGTGCGCGGAGTAGGGGAACGACGGGTACGTCGAGAAGCGCCCCTTCTCATCGGGGGCGTGGTGGAAGTTGTGCGGCTGGTCGATCCGGGTGACCTCCAGGGACGGCTCGTCGAGCCCGGGTACCGACAGGGCCCGCCGGTGGATCGCGTCCGCCACCTCCGCGACGCTCATGCCGTCGCCGCCCGCGGCCGGGGCGAACCGGCCGCCGGAGAGGACCAGGTCCGTCCCCGGGCACCCGAGGAGAACCGACGCGGCCGCGGTCAGGCGTGCCCGCACCTCACGGGCGGCGAGCACGGCGGCGGCCCCGCCGGTGGCGACACTCCGGCTGGAGAAGTTGCCGTGGCCGAAGGGGCACGTGTCCGTGTCGCCCTGCACGACCGCGACGTGGTCGGCGGGGATCCCCAGCTCCCGCGCCACCAGGGTCGCGATCGTCGTCTCGTTCCCGGTACCGGGGCTGGTCACGCCGGTGAGGACGGTGACCGCGCCCGTGGGGTGCATGCGGACCGTCGAGACGTCGTGACCGCGGACGTAGCTGCCCGCGAAGTCGCCGCCCTCGGGGGTGAGCTCGAACGCGATCCCGACCCCCATTCGTGGGCCGGCCGGGCCACGCTCCCGCTGCTCGGCTCGCAGACCCTGGTAGTCGGCGAGGTCGAGCACCTTCTCCAGGGCACCGGCGTAGTTCCCGCTGTCGAGGTGCTTCGCCGCGGTCCAGAAGGGGAACTCCTCCTCCGGGATGAAGTTGCGGCGCCGGACCTCGACGGAGTCCAGGTCCAGGCGTTCGGCGATCAGCTCGACCATCCGCTCCAGTGCGAGTGACGCCGACTCCTTGCCGTAGCCGCGGGCGCCGTTCCAGGGCGCCTTGTTCGTCACCACGGCGTACGAGCTGATGTCGTAGTCCGCGACCTTGTACGGCCCCGGGAACGTCATGCCTGCGCAGAAGGTCATCGGCCAGCCGCCCCAGGTGCTCAGCGAGCCGACGTTGCCGACGATGCGGTCCTTGATGCCGAGGATGCGGCCGTCGTCGCCGAACCCGACGGTGAAGTGGTGGCTGTACTCCCGCGCGCCGACCAGCAGCGAGTCGGCCCGGGTCTCGATCCACTTCACCGGTCGCCCGGCGAGGCGGGCGAGGAGGGGGACCAGGTACTCCTCCTCGTAGCCGTTGAACTTGTGGCCGAAGCCGCCACCGACCTTGGGCGCGATCACCTGCACCCGCTCCTCGCCGATCCCGAGCACGGTGGCGAGGTTGGTGCGCATCGGGTGCGGGTTCTGGGTCGAGGCCCACACGGTGAGCCTGCCGCCCGGCTTCCACTGCGCGACGTAGCCCCGCGGCTCCAGCGGGGCCGTCTGGTAGCGCTGGATGTGGACCTCGTCGCTGATCCGGTGGGGCGCGGCGGCGATCGCGGCATCGGCGTCGCCCTCCGCGAACGGGAACATCGCGAGGATGTTGTCGCCCCACTCGGGGAACAGCAGCGGCGCGTCGTCGCGCAGTGCCTGCTCCGTGTCGACCACCACGGGGAGAGGCTCGTAGTCCACCTCGATCAGGTCGACCGCGGCCTCGGCCTCGGCGAGGCTGTCCGCGGCGACGGCCGCGATCACCTCGCCCACGTAGCGGACCGTGTCGGTGGCGAGGCAGCGGTTCACCCGGGTCTTCGCCCCGACCAGCGCCGGGTCGAAGAAGCTCGGGAGCGGCTCAGCGAGGGCGTCCGCCTCGGTCGAGGTGAGCACGGCCCGGACCCCCGGAGCCGAGCGCGCCCGCGTCGCGTCGACGCCCAGCAGGCGGGCGTGTGCATGGGGGCTGCGCAGCAGCGCCGTGTGCAGCATGCCGGGGAGCGCGATGTCGTCGACGAACTCGGCACGCCCGGTCAGGAGCAGGTCGCCGTCCCGTCGGAGGGGGTGGTCGGGCACCGGGTGGACCGCGCCGGGCGGGCCCGGCTCGATCGGCGCGGGACGCAGGCGCCCACCGGGGGCTCGCTCGCTCGTCTGGCTCATTCACGGTCCTTCCGCACGCCGGTGTGCCGTGCCGGCGGCGGTGGATCGGGTGCCCCGCCGCGACGAGGACAGACTGTAAGTACGTACAGTCAGTTGGTCAAGGAGCGAGACGGACGTGGCCGACGCCCGGTAGCGTGGCCGGGGATGATCAACGCAGCACCGGGAAGGAGGGGGCCTCGTGACGACGGCACGGGCCGCCACGACAGCGCGGAAGTCGAACCCGGGACGGGCCGCTCAGATCCTGGCGGCGGGGGAGCTGGTCTTCGCGCGGATGGGCTACCACGGCGCCACGATGCGGGAGGTCGCCGAAGCCGCCGGGGTCGGTCTGTCGCTGGTGGTGTACCACTTCAAGACGAAGGACCGGCTGTACCGCGCGATCTTCGAGGCCCGCCAGTACGTCAACGACGAGCGCATCGCCCGCCTCGCCACGGTGACCGACTCCGGGGCGCCGGACGCGCTCGACCGAGTGGTCAGCGCGTTCATCGATCCGGTTCTCGCCCTGCACGACGACCCCGCCGACGTGTGGTTCGCGCGGTTGGTGCTCCGGGAGGCCTCCGACCCGTCGAGCCAGGAACGCGGCGTCATCGCGGACCTCTTCGACCCGATGGCCCGCGCCTTCGTCGCCAAGCTGGAGGAGGTCCTCCCGGACCGGCCCGAAGGCTTCCACGCCTGGGCCTATCTGTTCTCCGTCGGTGCGCTGACCCAGAGCGCGTTCGACGACCGCATCGGCAACATCGCCGGCACGCGGGCTTCGGGCCGGAAGCACGAGTTCCTCCGGCTCTACATCACGGCTGCCCTCAGACAGGCCTGATACCCGGCGGGACCCGATGTTGCCGCACCGCGGTGTGTCGATCTGCCCGGGCCGTCGACGCGCCGTGCCGATGTGACGCACATCAGCCCTCTGCAGGTGGGAGGCTCCCCCGATGACGAGCAGATGGGCTGGGATCGGGTGGTCCGTCCCGGGTGGGCCGGGTTGAGCAGCGGCACGGATCTGCAGGGTGTGTCGGCGCGCCGTCGTCTGGTGACGACGACGACCCTCGGCCTGGCCGTTTGTGCTGCGGCCGGCGTCGTCGAGCCGTGGGATGTCGCGGCGCTGCTGGGCTGGGATGTCGCCGCCCTCGCGCTCATCGGCTGGGTGTGGATCGTCATCTCGCAGTTCTCCGCGGACCAGACCGCCCGCCATGCGGTGCGCGACGACCCGAGTGTGGGATGGACCGACGTCGTGCTGCTGTCCGCGTCGGTGGCGAGTCTGGCCGGGGTGGTGATCGTGTTCCTGCGGGCAGGGACCAGCGGAGCCGGTCTGGTGGGTCGGGTCGCGCTGGGCGTCGGCTCTGTGGTGCTGTCGTGGGCGCTCGTGCACACCCTCTTCACGTTGCGCTATGCGCGGCTCTACTACAGCGGGACCGCCGGCGGGGTGGACTTCAACCAACAGGAGCCGCCCGCATACCTGGACTTCGCCTACCTGGCGTTCACCATCGGTATGACGTTCCAGGTGTCCGATACCGACTTGCAGAGTTCCGTCATCCGGCACACAGCGTTTCGCCATGCGCTGCTGTCGTACCTGCTCGGGACGGTCATCATCGCCAGCACGATCAATCTCGTTGCGGGCTTGACGAAGTAGCCGTGCTGGTCGTGGCCGACGTCGCGCCTGCCGCTCCATCACCAGGCCGGCAACGAGTCCTACGACTCCGACCAGGACGAGGATCCAGCCGATCGGCGTCAGGCCCAGCGCTCAGATGTCGAGGCGCACCGCGACCGCGAGGATCAGACCGACGGCGATGAGACCGATGCCGGAGTCAGGGGTTCGTGGTTCCGTGGTGAGCTGGGGTGGGTGGGTCGAAGTCGGTCTCCACGGTCTGGTAGTTCTTCTGGCGCTCTGTTTCCGCGTAGGACGCGTAGGCCTCGCGATCGGCCGCGGTGATGGCCGGGTCGTCGGGATCAGGGGCCAGCAGGCTGCGCGGGTAGAGCCTGCGTGCCCGAACGACGTTGATCTCGGCGCCGACGACGAGGGTCAGCGCGGCGAGGTAGAGCCAGGTGAGCAGGCCCAGGACGATCCCGAACAGCCCGTACGTGGCGGTCGCGCCGCGGAGCTGGTGGGCCACGAGGTAGGTGCCCGCCGACTGCAGGAGCTGCCACAGCACGCTCGCCGTCACGGCACCGGGGAGCAGCTGTCGTGGGTCGGGCTTCTCGGCTGTGAGGACGCGGTAGATGAACAGGACGAGACCGGTGTTCACAGCCACGGACACGAGGACGGCCGCGGCCCGCAATGCGGTGTCGACGGGTCTGGTTCCGAGGTCGCCCGCCGTGGTCGACAGGGACGCGAGGGCGGTGGTGACGCCGGTGCCGAGGCCGAGTACGGCGATCAGTGCGAGGCTGCGGCCGTAGAGCCCGGGCAACGCAGGCCTGCGGGCCCGGGCCACGGCCCAGATCTTGTTCATCGCGTTCTGCGCGGCGATGCCGACCTGCACGGCACCGTAGGCGCTGCCCGCGATGCCTATCACCAGGCCGGTGGTGCTGCCGTGCAGCGAATGGATGTTCTCGACGATCTGGTCGCCGATGACCGGGAAGTCGCGCAGCGCCGAGTGCAGGACCTCCTGCTGGAGGGCGGTGTTCCCCGACAGCGCGAAGCCGAGGCTCGTGACGAGGAGCAGCAGCAGCGGGAACAGGGAGATGAAGCCGTAGTAGGCGATCAGGGCGGCGAGGTAGGTGCCCTGATCCTCGATCGTCTTGTAGACCACGGCGAGAGGGAGTGCGGCGCAATGGTGGCGCCGTTGTCGGTCGTCCAACCACCGTGTGACGCCCATCCGGCTCTCCTGATGTCGGTGCCCGCCCCGCTGGAATGGGCTGCCCTGGGCGGGGTACCCGTTCACGGCTAGATCATCGCGGAGTTTCTGTCGAGCCACGCGCGGAGATGCCGCCCGGTGCCAGGCCACCTCGACCGGCGTCGGGCACTCGGCTGCCGTCGAAGCTGTGCGCGTCAACGGTCCACACTCCCGACAACCCATCCACGGTCGGGCCTGTCATCGCTGCCCGGTGCCGGCGTTCCGCGCCCGTGTCACGGGACCGGTGGCTCGCTCGGTGGGCCGTCGGCGCCCTCGTGCTCGTCGCCGTCGTGGTGCTCGTCCTCGGCTTCGGCGGCCATGTCGTCGACGGTCTCGTGGGAATGGAACGAATCCTCTGGGGGCCGTGCGGTGTCGTTCTCGCGGTTCGGCATCCGCGCCGCGTACCCGCTGCCCCGCGATGAACACCCGCAAGCGCATGTAGCACCCATCCTGCTCGGTGAGGCCGAGCCGTCCGTGGAGCTGCCCGGCTCGGACGCGCCCGGCCGTCGCCGTCGTTCCCGCGTTCCGACTTCCGGCCGAGAGGTTTGACGAGCCGGGGAGTGGTAACCCGCACGTCCTGGCACCATCCCCAGACCGTAAACGGGGAGGCCGGACCCGGGTCGCAGGGCGACAGGGCACAGCAGCGGTTCCTGCTCGCAGGGAACTCGATCACCGACTGGGAGGCATGGATGCGTGCGATGGTCTACCGCGGGCCGTACAAGGTCCGGGTCGAGGAGAAGGACGTACCGCCGATCGAGCACCCGAACGACGCGATCGTACGGGTGCAGCTGGCTGCCATCTGCGGCTCCGACCTGCATCTCTACCACGGGTTGATGCCCGACACCCGGGTCGGGATGACCTTCGGGCACGAGTTCGTCGGTGTGGTCGAGGAGATCGGCTCGTCGGTGCGGAACCTCAAGCGCGGCGACCGGGTGATGGTGCCGTTCAACATCTTCTGCGGGACGTGCTGGTTCTGCGCGCGGGGGCTGTACTCCAACTGCCACAACGTCAACCCCAACGCCACCGCGGTCGGCGGCATCTACGGCTACTCGCACACCTGCGGCGGCTACGACGGGGGCCAGTCCGAGTACGTGCGCGTGCCGTTCGCCGACGTCGGGCCGAGCGTGATCCCCGACTGGATGGAGGACGAGGACGCGGTGCTGTGCACCGACGCGCTGGCCACCGGGTACTTCGGCGCGCAGCTCGGAGACATCGTCGAGGGCGACGTGGTGGTGGTCTTCGGCGCCGGGCCGGTGGGGCTGTTCGCCGCGAGGTCCGCGTGGCTGATGGGTGCCGGGCGCGTGATCGTCATCGACCACCTGGACTACCGGCTGGAGAAAGCCCGCACGTTCGCGCAGGCGGAGACCTACAACTTCACCGAGTACGACGACATCGTCGTGCACCTGAAGAAGCTCACCGAGTACCTCGGCGCCGACGTCGTCATCGACGCGGTGGGCGCGGAGGCCGACGGCAACCTCCTCCAGCACGTCTCCTCGGCGCAGCTGAAGCTCCAGGGCGGCTCCCCGATCGCCCTCAACTGGGCGATCGACTCGGTGCGCAAGGGCGGCAACGTCGCGGTGATCGGCGCCTACGGCCCGGTGTTCAGCGCCGTCAAGTTCGGCGACGCGATGAACAAGGGCCTGACCCTGCGGATGAACCAGTGCCCGGTGAAGCGGCAGTGGCCGCGCCTGTTCGAGCACGTCCGCAACGGCTACCTGAAGCCGAACGACATCGTCACCCACCGCATCCCGCTGGAGCACATCGCCGAGGGCTACCACATCTTCTCGGCGAAGCTCGACGGCTGCATCAAGCCGCTCGTCGTCCCGAGCGCCGCCTGAGGAGGGCAGAGGATCATGACATACACACCCGAGAAGCCTCCGATCGCCGAGTCGAGCGACCAGCTCCGCGCCCGCATCCCCGGCTGGGGGGCGGACCTCGACCCGCGGGACCGCCCGTCGGTGCCCAAGCTGAAGTTCGACCCGAACCTGAGCGGCGCGCACTGGGAGTTCCCCGAGCAGCAGCCGGAGAAGTGGCCCCGTGAGAGGTCGATCGAGCACAAGTTCCTCACTCCCGTCTTCGGCACGACCTGTCCGCCGCGGGGTCTGTCCGGTGCGATGCGCAGGATCGCCTACGCCCGCTACAGCGAGGGACGTGCCGCGCACTGGCTGCTGCTCCTGGCCGCCGACCGCGTGGACGCGGGGGAGAACCACCTTCTCTCGTTCCTGACCCTGCACCCGGACAACCCGATCACCGAGACCGGCGTGCTGAGTGAGTTCACACGCCACGGCCTGTCCTCCCGGCTCGGCCGGAAGCGTGCAGACCTGATCCACCAGGCGCTCGATCCGATCATCGTCGCCGGCCCGTGGGTGGTGGCCGGGGCCGCGGCGTTCGCAGGGCTCCGGGCGCTGCGGAACCGCCGCGGCTGACGGCGCCCGCGGCGGTGGCGCCAGAGGACGACGTGCGTCGAGGCGCTCCTCGACGACGCCGCACAACGCCGCCACCGCTACCTGCTGCCGGTGCTGCCCGAGGGCGACCCGTGGGGCGGGGAGGTCACCGCGGTGCCCTACCGCCCCGGCCGTTCCACGACGCGGCTGGTCGAGGTGGCCTCGGGGCGGGACCGGGCCGCGGAGGCCGCGGTGGCGCGGTCGCGCTGACGCTCGGTCCAGGTGGCGAGCGACACCGTGGCGGCGGCGGCGAGCACATCGGTGACCGTGACACCGAGGAGGGCGGGGTCGGGGTCGTCGGCGAACGGGTCCCCGCGCCGGGCCCCCTCGTCGGGCAGGACCATGTGGTGCCCGTCGGCGGGCGGGCCCCAGCGCGCGGGCGGGACCGGCCCGGCGACGAGTGCTCCCACGTGGCGCCACCCGTCCCGGCCGAATGCGTTTTCCGGTCCGGCGAGCGGGTACTGGCCCTGACATGGAGATCGGCTACAAGCTCGCGAGCGAGGCTTTCGGTCCGCAGGAGCTCATCCGGCAGGCGGTGC
>NZ_JAOPWR010000038.1 GCF_025965585.1 Pseudonocardia sp. | reverse complement strand
CGATCACCATCCGGTCACTCTGCTCGGTGAGATCCATCAGTCAGGCGCTCTGCTCGTCCGCCCCGCCGGCCACCTCGCCCGGCGGCACAACGGAGTTCGTGGACCCGGCTGTCCACATCCGTGAGTTGTTCACCGGCGTAGTCCACCCGCTGACCGCATCGGTCGCATCGATAGGTCAGTCGTCCCGCGGCTCGATGCCGAGAGGCCGCACGCGTGTTCTCGGCGATCCGTATCGACCGGCCGATGACGATGGCGACCGGAACCGAAACGGCCGTCCAGCCGACGATCCCCGCGACGATCCATACGACGATCACAGCGGGTTCCCCGCATTGCCGTCCAACGCGTGCCGGTGGGTCCGGCTCATCGGCTGGAGCCCGGAAGCGCCGGGCTCGAGACGTGGCTCGTCGACTGCCGCGGCAGCGGCGGCGGACGCAGCGCCACTGTCGCACGGAGCCAGGGGCGCCAAGCCCTGCGGAGGCGGGAGTAGACGCGGAGCCGGGTAGGCGCGGGCCCACGCCAGCAGCGCGGCGACGTACATGTTGGACCGGTTGCAGCGGGCGACTGCCGCCGAGAGCTGCGCGGTGTCGGACAGGTCGTCCGGCGCCGGCGCACCGGCCGACCACGGGCCGCGGATGGGTTGCCGGGTGTCGCCCCCCGCGTCCACGAGCCCGCCGTCGGCGTGGTCGGATTCCGTCTTCCCGATCCCCGCGAGCATCCACCACGTCGAGGTGGTTCCGGCCGTCGGCCAGAGCCCTGTGGCCGACGCATGACGTCCTGTGGGTTGCCAAGCTCGGGTCTTCATCTCGCCGCGACGGGTTCTGCCGGCGCCGGTGTGGTGGAGACCAGGGAGGTGAAGGCGACCACGTTGGAGCGGTAGCTACGGGCGACCCGGTCGAACTCCCCGCCGCAGGTGACCAGCTGTAGTGCGCTGTAACCGTGCGGGCCATAGACCTGCTGAGCCGGGAACGCGTTCTTGGGATATGTCGCCACCTCTGTGACCACGAAGTGCGTGACCGCGCCGTCAGCAAGCGCCACCTCCACGTCGTCGCCCTTCTTCAGCGTCCGGAGCCGGAAGAACACCGCCGGCCCGCGATAGCTGTCGACGTGACCCAGGATGACCGCCGATCCCCGCTCGCCGGGCGACGGACCGAGCTGGAACCAGCCCGGGCGCTGGAAGTCCGTCGGGACTTCGACGGTCCGGTCGGGGTTGAGACCGAGGGCGGAGACCGCCACGGCCAGCCCGATCGCCGGGACGCGGAGCTCGACCGGTGTCGATCGGGCCGCGCTCGGAACCGCAGGCGTCGGTGTGGACGCCGTCCCCGTGGTCATGGTCGGCGCGGCGATCTGTGATGCCGGCGGATCGACCAACGCGTCGTCGTTGCCCCGGACACCCACCACCACGAAGCCGGCGCCGATGAGCAGCAGGACCACCGTGGCGACCCACCACCGTCGCGGCCCGGGTCCCGGTGACCCGGGCGGCGACACCCACGTCATTCGCTCTCGTCCCGCCCGCTCCGAACGACGCCGGCCACGCCGGCCGGGCGACGCCTGCGGAGCGCAACACCCGTGGTCACGACCGCACCGGCGAGGGCGAGGCCACCGAGCCCGATCAACCCCTCGTCGACCGCGTGCGATGCACCGCCCGCGCCTGTCTCCGGATGCCCGAGCGGGATGATCGTCACGCCACCGGAACCACCACTGCCCGAGCCCGAACCACCCGAGCCGCCTTGGCCGCCGGTGCCACCCGAGCCACCGATGCCGCCCGAGCCGCCCAGGCCGCCGGGTGCTGCCGGCGCCTTCGTAGCCGACGTGGTCGTCGTGGCCGACCCGGATCCGCTGTGATCGCCCGCTCCGTTCCCGCTACCACTGCCGCCACCGTTGTTGCCGCCACCGCCGTTGTTTCCGCCACCACCGGCGTTCCCGCCACCACCGCCGTTGCCACCACCGCCGTTGCTTCCGCCACCACCGCCGTTGCCACCTCCGCCGTTGCTTCCGCCACCACCGCCGTTGCCGCCACCGCCGTTGTTGCCACCGCCACCGGCGTTCCCGCCACCACCGCCGTTGCCGCCACCGCCGTTGTTGCCACCGCCGTTGCCGCCACCGCCACCGTTGTTGCCACCGCCGCCACCACCATTACCGCCAGGCGCCGTCTTGGTCGTGGTCGGAGGTGCCGTCGTCGTCGTGGTCGGAGGCGCCGTCACCGTCGTGGTCGGGGGCGCCGTCGTCGTGGTCGGAGGCGCCGTCACCGTCGTGGTCGGAGGCGCCGTCGTGGTGGTCGGGGCCGGGGTCGCTGCGCAACCGGTCCGGTTGATGACATTGGAGTGGAGGGTGACGCTCCCGTTCCTGGCCAGCACCCGCCCCTGGACGGTCGTGCCGGTCCGGACGGAGATCGAGGTCAACGCCAGGATCGTGCCGACGAAGTTGGTGTTCGTGCCCAGCGTCGCCGAGCTGCCGACCTGCCAGAACACGTTGCACGCATTCGCGCCGTTGATCAGCGCCACGGTGCTGTTCGACGCGGTGATCAACGTGGATCCGGCCTGGAAGATGAACACCGCGTCCGGGTTGTTCTGCCCGTCCAGGGTTACGGTCCCTGTCAGGCCCAAGGCCGTCGGGTTGGTGTAGACACCCCCGACCAGGGTCTGCCCTCCGAGCTCCGCAGCCACCGCGGCGCTCGAGGGCTGACCCGCAGCGTTGTTGTACGCGTTCGTCAGGTCCGACTGCGCTTGCGCCGCAACGGCATCAGCGGCATGTGGCGTACCGTTGTTCACCGACCCCGGAGGGAAACCCGTCACCGCGGAGCCCGGGCTGACCCCGAGGTCACCAGAGATCACCGACGGACCGGTATTGGTGACGGACTGGCCGGCCAGCACCGCAAAACTCGCTGCGGTGCCCAGCGGCACCGATGTCGCGGCGCTGGCCGTTCCCACGAACGCCACCATGAGAACCGTTGTGAGCAGCGCGACCGCCCCACCGACCGCGGCGCCCGTGCGCGTATGTTTTCCGCTCGCCACGTATGTAGAGACCTTCATGGGCTGTCTTCCCCTAGCGGGCTTCGGTTCCGTGACGAGCAGGACGTCGTGGAAGCGTGCTCATGCCCGGCACCGCGATACGGCGGGCCGCGTCACATCACGGACACCCGAGGCGGATCACCTTCGAGCGTGCCGCCGACGTATATGCGGGTAAGGAGCGCGCAATGAATTCAGCAGATTCTTGCTCGCCCGTGACGAGAGCAATGAACCCCGGCTGGTGCAGCAAGCAAGTGGCTCGTTGACGGTCAGACACCTGGCGCTGTCGATCGATCGATCCGCCCACTGACAGAGCGTCTCGGGGCCGCCGGACGGCAACCACAACCGGGTGACCAACTGACCCGTTCAGCTGATACTCAGGTGACCAGCCGTTACCGGTAGGGTGGCGACTACTCCTCCATGCCCACCACTGCCACTTGCGGATTGACAAGTCACAGAATCGTCATCGCAGGCCATGCTGTCAAGCCGCACTACACAGAGTGGCAAGCAGCAGTAGCGTCACCTCGGGGTGCGACAGCGATCCACACGGTTTCTCGTCCGGGCCGGCCGTCCGACGAGTTGTGCAGGCACGATGACTAGCGAGGCGGAAAGTTGATCGACCCAATGAACTCCGATGGGCCGTCACTGACCCTCCACCAGCTCATACGGTCGCGCATGGAAGCACATGGGTGGTCCTATGCCGACCTCGAGAAGCTGTCCGGGCGCGCCCTGAGTCGCGGCCGATGGCAGCAGCTCGGCTCCGGAGTCCAGCAGAAGAAGTTCCCGGACCCGACATCACTGTTGGTCATCGCGCAAGTACTCGAGGTCGACATCACGACCGTCGTCCTCGCGGCAGCCCAGGCCGTCGGGTTGGCCGTCACACCCGCCGGTGGCGATCTCGCACACCTCCTTCCCCCCGGAACGCACCGCCTCTCGGACCGGATGCGCGACGCGATCCTCATGGTGATCCGAGCAGGCGTTGCCGACTCACCCGGAGGCGAGGACAGAGCAGACCCCGACCGACAGAACGAACCCCTGCTGGAGTGGCCCAAGTCAGCAGCTCCGTCACGACGTCACCGAGATGGCCCAGCGGAAGACGGCTGACGCTCACCCGCAGTCAGAAGGGAAGAGCCCGCGGTTTTACCGCTACGCCACACGGTCAGGGACCTCCCGAATCGGAAACATTCGTCCGCCAGCGCCGATAAGAATCATGTCTGATTCTTCAAGCTGCGGCAGATCACTGCCCCGGTTCATTCGCACAGTGCTGACGATGCGTCCAGACCTCGCGACGACCAGCGCCGCGCGGCAACGCGAAGGGAGCTGCGTGGTGCGCTCCCCACTACGCGAACATCATGGTGATCAGCTCTCCGGCGGCCGCCGAGGTACTCGCCGGCGGTCTCAGCTACATGCTCCACGTCGTCTACATATCCATGCCCGACACCGTTGCGAGACTCGACACCTCACGCGAGAGGTGGGTGCTCTACCTCGACTCCGACAGCCCCCCGGAGGACCTTTGCTGGGCGATGCTCGACGTTCTCAGCGTGCTCGTCCACGGCCGGTGCGCGACCGTGTACGCCAGACCGGTCACATACCTGCGCCTGGTTCCGGACTGACCAGAGCGGTGGCGCTCGCCGTAGGTGGCCTGGACGTTGGGTAAGCATTCAGAACACGTTGTGGTGTTGCAGGTAGCGGAACATGCCGATTCCGGGCACGACCGGCAGCCAATAGGTGAGCAGGCGCGAGGTGAGGACCGCTGCGACAGCCGCTGCGGGGGCGACGCCGACAGCGGTGAGCCCGGCGACGAGGAGTGCTTCGACGGCGCCCAGGCCTCCAGGGGTAGGCGCGAGGTGGCCGAGGGTCTGCCCGACGATGAAGACCACGAGCACCGGGATCAGCGGGAAGTGCGGGTCGAACGCTGCGAGACTCGCGGCCAGGCCGAGCCCGGAGACCACCAGATAGCCGAACGCGCCGCCGAACAGCTGAACGGCACGCAGCGGTTGGCGCACCGTCCACCACAGTTCCCGTGCCACCTGCATCGATGGGCGGACGATCCTGCGGCGACCCAACGGGGAGCCGACGACGATGCCGACCACGACGAGGGCACCAGCCACCCCCACCAACACCGGCCACCCGGTGGGGATCGAGATCCCCCGCAGCGTCCCCGACGCTCCGATCCCGAAGACGCCGACCAGGCCCACGACGGCGGCGACGGCACTGGTGCCGGTCAGGCTCAGCAGGGTCACCCCGACGGCGAGGGAGCGTCGCAGACCCAGCCGCTCCAGATAGGCGATGTTGATCCCGAAGAAGCCGGCCCCGCCGGGGGTGGTGCGGCCGGTGAACGCCGCTGCGACCTGGACGGCGACGGTGCGCCAGAACGGTAGAGGGGTCTGGCTGGAGCCCAGGATCGACAGCGCCGACATGCCGATCGCCAGCAGCCCGCAGGCCGCCGCCGCCGCGAGCCACCACAGGTTCGCGTCGCGCAGCGAACCGACTACCTGGGGGAGGCTGGCCAACTGGGGCAGCAGCAAGTACACGGCGCCGCCGCCGAGCAGCAGGGTCACGATCGTGCGTGGCCGAACCGGGGAGCGGAAGTTCGGGATCGGCCGGTCGATCTGGTCGGCGAGGGTCTCGCGCAGCTCGGTGAACAGGTACCGGCCGTCGTCGATCTGCTCGCGGATCCCGCGGTGCAACGCAAGCGGCTGGAGGTAGACCAGCGCCGCCTCGAGCTGGTCGGCCGACAGTGCCCGACGCGCGCTGCACACCGTGCGTTCGACACCGATCAGTGAAGCCAGCGACACCAACACGTCGGCAACGTCCTGGTCGGTGCGGGCGGGATTCGCTCCGGCCTGGCCGAAGGTGAAGTCGAGCAGCCAGGCACGGCCCTCCGGGTCGACGAGGATGTTCTCGGCCCGCAGGTCGTGGTGCGCGATCCGGGCCCGGGTCAGGGCTGCGACCTGCGCCCATATCTCGTCCAACAACGAGTCGTCGATGTCCGCGATCGGTATCTTCGTGAGCCGGTGGCCCTCGACCTGGCGGTGGACCAGCAAGGGCGAACCGTGTTCGATGTCGCAGGACAGCACCAATGCGGGGGTGCGTACCCCGGCCCGCTCCGCGCAGAGCGTGACGAACGCTTCGTGGTCGGCCTCATGATGGGTACTCGACAACCGTGGCACATCCTGCACGTCGGCCGAGGCGAGCAACTGGCGTAGCCGGTACCACGGCCCGGCACGACGGTGCAGCTGCCGCACGGCACGGGCCCGCAGCGTCTCGCCGTTCTCGGTCACGACGCGGAAGATCAGCGGCCCGAACACGTGGCGCCCGACCGCCACCACCTCCACCGGATTCAGCCCGGCCTCCTCCAGCGCAAGGTGCACCGCCTCCACCGAGGTCCGACGCCCCGGCGCACCCCAGAACAGATGAAAGAGGCCGCCGACCCCCCAGCCCAGGACCGCACCGGCGAACACCCCGAGCGGCAAGGCCCCCTCGTAGACCTCGGCGACCGCGACTGCGATCGTGACGGCCCACCCGAGAGAAGCCAGCTTGCGGGGAAGGTAGGGCGCCGCGATCGTCACCAGCGCGGCCGTCACGGCCACCTGTACGGCTGGGAACCCGAACCCGCCCGGGCCGGGAAGCCGCAGGAAAACGTCGCCCGACAACGACGGCGGCACCGGCCGGTTGCCCACGACCCGGTTCACGACCTGCGCCAGGACCCAGGTCACGACGCCGGCCCCCGCACAGAGCAGCCCGGCGCGGACCCGTCTGAGATAGAGCGCCACCGCGGTGGCCCCGACGATGCCGACCCAGGTTCCGACCCAGAGCAACCCCGCCCACACCGGACCTGACGCAGCAGGCAGGCTGCCGACCTGCTCGAAGATCGCTACTTCGACGGGGTTGACCACAGGGTTCAGGGCCAGCAACGAGCACAGCGTCAGTACCCCACCCGCGATCACGACCCGCAGGACGTCACGCGGACGACGACCGATCGACAACCGTAGCAACGACTTCGTCGGACCACGCTCAGCCGCTGTCCCCCGGTCCGCCGATCGACCATTCCCGGACTCAGCCACATCAACTCCCGGCACACCGGGCGACCGGTCGCTCCCGACAACCGGTTACGCCCACACGACTCTAGGACGCGAGCAGGCGATCGGGTCGGTGGTGGCCCAGCGCACGTCGGTGGCCCACCCGCTGGACGGTGGCGGGCACGGGCCGGCACGCCCGCCCAGGCTCGAGGGCGCTCACTCTCATCACAGCACTGTTCTGAGGTCGGACGGCGACTTGTCCGGCCGTAGTCCCCGCCACGATGGATGCCGTAACCGGCCGTCCCGGGAGATCGACCGGTACTCGACCTCAGCGACGAGCTCGGGTGCGACCCAGTGGGCCTGGCGGGCGAACTCCCGCGGCACCGGCTCGGCGAACGGACTGGCCGGCTGCTTGAGCTCGGCGAGCCGATTGAACAGATCGGCGAGCATGGCGTCGGTGAACCCGGTACCCACGTTGCCGATGAACCGCAGCCCGCCCTCGGACGGCACGCCCAGGAGCAGCGCGCCAAGTGTCCCAGCCCGGCGGCCCTGACCTGCCGCCCAGCCGCCGACGATCACTTCGGTGTTCTTCCGCAGTGGTGTCTTGATCCAGCTCCGCGAGCGCTTGCCCGGCTCGTAGCGGGAGGAGATCCGCTTGGCGACGACGCCCTCGAGGCCGTGCTCGGCCGCCGCGGCCTGGACCGTGGCGCCCTCGACGTCGACGAACCACGGCGGCACCTTCACCGACCGGCCGTCGAGCTTGAGGCCGTCCAGGGCCTCGCGCCGGTCCCGATAGGGGACTCGGGTGAGGTCCTCGCCGTCGAGGTGCAGCACATCGAACACGTAGTACAGGACCGGCGCGGCACGCATCAGCTCCTCGTCCGGGGAGTGGCGCCCCATCCGCGACTGCAGCAGCCCGAAGTCCGGCCGGCCCGCCCCGTCCAGGGCGACCACCTCACCGTCCAGCACCACCGGCTGGTCGACGAGGCCACGCAGTTCACCGAGCTCGAGATAGATCTCGACCATCGGCTTGTCGTTACGGCTCTGCACCCGCAACTCATCACCGGTCACGGCGGTGACCGCCCGGACCCCGTCCCACTTGAACTCATACGCCCAGCCCTCGCCCTCCTGCACCGGACCGAGCGTGGCCAACATCGGGGCGATCCGGGCCGGAAGCCGATCGGTCACGACACTGCGAGCACTTCGCGAGCCGGTTCGGCCAGCTGCCACAGCACGCCGCGCCAGGCGGAGACCCGCTCGGCCGGCACGTCACCGCGGCCGTCCCACGGATAGCGCTCGTCGACGTAGCGGCCGACCTCGTCGGGGGCCCTGTCGAGCAGCTCCTGGCCGCCGAGCGCCAACAGCCCACCTTCCGGCATGTCCTGCAGGACGTCGCCTCCGCCGTCGTACTCCTCAGCCTCAGCTTGGTCCACAACGTCAGCGTTGCCATGCCGCCATGCACCGTCAAGGGAAACCACCTGGTCGAGGGCTCGCCGCGGCTACGGGCGGTCGTGTACCGACAGCCGCGTGGTGGCGGATCCACCGCCTCGATCGCTGGCCGGTCACCCATCGACCACCCGAGCGGCCAGGCTTGCCGGGTGTCGCACGAAGCGATCGACCAGTAGGTGTACGCGCAGCCGGTCCACCCCGGCCCGGGAGCTGATCGCCCTGCGCACCGGGCTCACTGCGGTCTCGATTCGGATGACCTTGCTGCCGCTCCGTCGGCCGGTCGACTGACGGAGCGGGCCGGAGGGGGAGGCTCTGGGCGTGGCCCGCGCAGGGCGGGATTCACTCGGCAGTGAGGTTCGGGAGCAGCGGGGCCGTCGCGGCGTCGGCGGGGCGCAGCCGGAACACCTGGAGGGTGAGCCCGTAGTACTTGCTTGTCTCCCCGACCCATTCCATGCCGTTGCGGCGCGCTGTCGCCGCGGCGCGGGTGTTGCCCGGTCGGACGACCGCGAAGATCTCGTCGACGTCCTGGCTGAACGCCCAGTCCGCCAGGGCGTGCGTGGTCTCGCCGGCGTAGCCGTGACCCCACACCCGCGGGTGCAGCTGCCACCCGATCTCGAGGTCCTCCTCGCCCGGTGGCAGCGGCAGCAGGATCGCCCCACCCAGCAGCCGCCCATCGCTGCGCCGCTCGATCGCCCACCGGCCCGCGGGCACCGCCAGCCCGGCGTCCTGCTCGATCCACTGCGCCAGCAGCAACCGCATCGCCGCCAGGTCCGGGACATGGCCCATCGCCGGGCTCAGCCAGCGTGCAACCTCGCCGTGCCCGTAGATACCCAGCGCGTCCGCGGCGTCCTCGACACGCCACGGCCGCAACACCAACCGGTCGGTGTCCAGCCGCTGCGCCACGAACCCATCCTAGTCCGCAAACGGCCTGTCCAGCGATCATGAGGGCGCCGGTCGAGTTGTCCTGTTCGTGGGTCCTGAGCAGGCAGGATGGCGTGTCCCTGCCGGAGCGGGCGTCTCGAGGACAGGGGCCCGCGAATCCCCGCTGGGGCGTAATCTGGCGGGGTCGGGGGCGTGGTGCACGTGGGCGGTCAGGCTTGCGTCGTCCTCGACGGAAGTCCACGCCGGAGCGGTTGAGTCCTCCGGGGACCGGAGCACCGACATGACGTCGGAACCCAGCAGGCACAGCCCGGACTCACGAGGCAGCTCCGAGGCGTCGCGGCGACGGCCCGGTCCGCTGCGCTGGTTGTGGTATGCCGCCGGCGGCCGGCTGCCTTCGGCGTATCGGGAGTGGGTGCTCCACGACCTCACCTGCCGCACCTGGCCGCTGCGCCATCTGCTGCGGTTGCTCGCGCAGCTGGTGCCGATCGCGGTCGTGTTGCTGGTGCTGATCCCGGGCCCGATGTGGGTCCGGGTGATGAGCGTGGGGTGCGGGTCGCTGGTCGGGCTGTCGTACTCCTTCGTGTTCCTCTACGAGGCCACCGAGCATCG
>NZ_JAOPWR010000023.1 GCF_025965585.1 Pseudonocardia sp. | reverse complement strand
GACCCCTGCGCCGATGGAGCCGATGGTGACCAGCACGACCCCGACCCCGTCCGACCTCCTGCCCGATCTGGCGACCTGGCCGGACCTGTTCGCCGCGCAGGTGCGGCACGCACCCCGGGCGGTCGCCGTCGTGTTCGAGGACACGGCGCTCACCTACGCCGAGCTGGACGCCCGCGCCGACCGGCTGGCACGGGCGCTGGTGGCGCGGGGAGCCGGTCCGGAGCGGGTCGTGGGGCTGGCCGTGCCGCGGTCGCTCGACATGGTCGTGGCGCAGGTCGCGGTGCTGAAGGCGGGTGCGGCGTACCTGCCGATCGACCCGGACCACCCCGCCGACCGGATCGGCTGGATGCTCGCCGACGCCGCGCCGGTCCTGGTGGTGACGACCGCCGACCTGGCTGCGGACCTCGACCTGCAGGTCCCGGTGCTGCTGCTCGAGGAGGTGCCGGACCACGACGTCGCGCTCCCCGTCCCGGAGGTCACGGGTGCCGCGTACGTCATCTACACCTCCGGCTCGACGGGCCGGCCCAAGGGCGTGGTGCTCACCCACACCGGCGTCGCGAAGCTCGTGGCGACGCAGACCGAGCGGTTCGGGCTCGGTCCCGACAGCCGGGTGCTCGGGTTCGCCTCGCCCAGCTTCGACGTCGCGTTCTGGGAGCTGTGCATGGCGCTGCTCTCGGGCGGGCGGCTCGTCGTGGTGCCCGCCGAGCGGCGCGTGCCGGGGCCCGAGCTGGCCGGCTACGCGCACGCCCACGGCGTGACGATCATGATCCTGCCGCCCGCGCTGCTCGCCGCGATGCCGGTGGACGTCACGCTGCCGCCGGCCACCCTGCTCGCCGGCACGGAGCGGGTGTCGCCGGAGCTGGTTGCGCGGTGGGGACGCGGGCGCCGGATGTTCAACGCCTACGGGCCCACCGAGGCCACCGTGAACTCGACGCTCGGCGAGAGCCACCCGGAGCGGCTGGCGGGCACGTCGGTGCCCATCGGTGTCGCCGACCCGATGACGGCGGCGCACGTCCTGGACGACCGGATGCGTCCCGCCGACGAGGGAGAGCTGTACCTCGGTGGCCCCGGGCTGGCCCGCGGCTACCTCGCACGGCCGGGCCTGACCGCGGAGCGGTTCGTCGCCGATCCGTTCGGCGCACCGGGAGAGCGGCTCTACCGCACGGGCGACGCCGTGCGCCGCACGGCGGACGGGTCGCTGGACTTCCTCGGCCGCGTCGACGACCAGGTCAAGATCCGTGGCTACCGGATCGAGCCGGGCGAGGTCGAGTCCGTTCTGCTGGCGCACCGGGGAGTGGCGCAGGCGACGGTGCAGGTCCGGGAGGAGCGGCCGGGGGACCGGCGGCTCGTGGCCTACGTCGTGCCCGACACCGCCGCGGGGGCGGACGTCGCGGGGTGGAAGGACATGCACGAGCTGCTCTACGCGGCGACGGCAGGCACGGACGACGGGTTCGCCGGCTGGAACTCCACCTACGACGGCAGCGAGATCCCGCGCGCCGACATGCGGGCATGGCGGGACGCGACGGTTGCCCGGATCCGCGAGCTGGCGCCCGACCGGGTGCTCGAGATCGGCGTGGGCAGCGGCCTGCTGCTCACCGAGATCGCTCCCGGGTGCTCGCTCTACCGGGGCTTCGACGTGTCCGAGGAGGCCGTGGCCGCGCTGCGCCGGACGGTGGCCGCGACCCCGGCGCTCACCGGCCGCGTCGTGCTGGACACCCGCGCCGCCCACGAGCTCGACGGCGTCGAGGGCCCGTTCGACACCATCGTGATCAACTCGGTGGCCCAGTACTTCCCGAGCGTGGAGTACCTGGTCGACGTGCTGCGCCGCGCGGCCACGCTGCTCGCTCCGGGCGGTGTGATCTTCCTGGGCGACGTCCGCAACGCCCGGCTGCTGCGGACGTTCCGCGCCGGTGTCGAGAGCGCCCGCGGCGGTGTGGATGCCGCCCGCGGCGGTGTGGATGTCGCCCGCGGCGGTGTCGATGCCGCCTGCGGCGGTGTGGATGCCGCCCGGGGCGGTGTCGATGCCGATGCCGCCTGCGGCGGGGACCGGGCCGCGCTGCGCCGGGCGGTCGACGCGTCGGTGGCGTGGGAGGGCGAGCTGCTGTGCGCGCCCGAGCTGTTCCCGGCGCTGGCCGGGCTGATCCCCCGACTGGAGTCCGCCGACCTGCGGATCAAGCGCGCTGTCGCCCACGACGAGCTGAGCCGCTACCGCTACGACGTGGTGCTTCGCGCGGCCGGTGGCCCGGTGAGGCCCGCGCCGGTCGCGGCCGACGAGCTGCCGTGGGCCGGCGTCGGTGTGCTGGTGGACGTGCTGGAGAGCCACCCGCGGGCTCTGCGGGTGACCGGCATCCCCAACGCCCGCCTGACGCCCGACCGGGAGGCGCTGCAGCGGATCGACGGCGGACCCGGGATCGACCCCGGTGTCGATCCGGAGGAGCTGCAGCGGCTCGCCGAGTCGCGGGGATACCGCGCCGAGGCCACCTGGACGCCCGAGGCGGACGAGGGGCGCGTCGACCTCGTGCTGACCCGGGACGACGCCGACGCCGGGCCGGTGTTCCGGCCGGAGCCGGTGATGCTCGCGGACCCCGGTGCCGCAGTGCGCGGGCCGGCCACGTCGTCCGGCCTGCCCGTCCCCGCGCGGAGCCCGGCGGACCTTGCCGACCTCGCGAACCGGCCGGTGGCCTTCCGGGACGTGAACGTGCTGGTCGGGACGCTGCGCGAGCACCTGCGCGACCGGCTGCCCGACTACATGGTGCCCGCCGCCGTCGTCCCGCTACCCGTGCTGCCGGTGACGGCGAACGGCAAGCTCGACCGGGCCGCGCTGCCCGCGCCGGACCTCACCGCCCAGGTGAGCGGCCGTCCGCCGCGGACCGCCCGCGAGGAGCTGCTCTGCGCGCTGTTCGCCGAGGTGCTGGCCGTGCCGGGGATCGGGGTGGACGACGACTTCTTCACCCTCGGGGGCGACAGCATCGTCGCGATCCGCCTCGTCGTCCGCGCGCGGGCGGCCGGGCTGGCCGTCACCCCGCGGCAGGTGTTCACCCACCGCACGGTGGTCGAGCTGGCCGGGGTGGTCACGGGCCGGGACGATGCCGCGGACCGTGATGCAGGGTCTGGGCCGTCCGGTCCGCTCGCCGAGCTGGACGACACCGCCCGCGCCGCGCTGGGCGGCATCGGGGAGATCGCCGACGTCTGGCCGGTCTCGCCGCTGCAGGAGGGGTTCTGGGCCCACGCCGCCGTGGGCGACGGAGGCGTCTACACCGTCCAGGAGGTGCTGGACCTGCGGACGCCGGACGGCTCGCCGGTCGACACATCCGCGCTCCGGGCGGCCCTGCAGACCCTCCTCGACCGCCACCCCCAGCTCAGGGCGGCCTTCGCGCAGCGCGCCGACGGGCAGGTGGTGCAGGCGATCGCCGCCCGTGCGGAGCTGCCGTGGACCGAGGTGAACCTCGCAGGTGCCCCCGAGCCCGAAGTGGACGCGGTGCTGGCCGCCGAGCGCGCGCAGCCCGTCGAGTTCACCCACCCACCGCTGCTGCGGGCCGCCGCGCTCCGCGTCGGACCGGACCGCGTGCGGCTGGCGCTCACGTTCCAGCACATCGTGCTCGACGGCTGGTCGGTGCAGGTGCTGGTGCGAGAGCTGCTCGGCGGGCCTGCGCCCGCCGGGGACGCCGGTCGGCGCCACCGGGACTGGTTCCGCCTGCTGGCCGCTCGCGACACCGGGACCGCCCATGAGGCCTGGCGCGCCGAGCTGGCCGGCCTCGACGAGCCGACGCGCCTGCTCCCCGCTCTGCCGGTCGGCCCGCCCGCGGTCGTCGGCACGACCACCGGAGCGGCGGAGGCAGGCACCGCGCGGCCGACCACCCCTCGCGAGGGACGGCCGGACCGACCCGCCCGGCCGCACCGGCACACCCGGCTCGTGCTCGACGCGGCCGCCACCGCCGCGCTGCAGGACGGAGCACGCGCCGACGGCCTGACCCTCGGCACGCTGCTCACCGGGGCCTGGGGCCTGGTGGTCGGCGCGCTCACCGGCTCCCGCGACGTCGTGGTCGGCAGTACCGTCTCCGGGCGCGCCGCGGACGTCGAGGGCATCGAGGACGCCGTCGGCCTGTTCATCAGCACCCTCCCCGCACGGCTGCGCTGGTCCCCTGGGGAGCCGCTGTCCGCGGTCCTGCGCCGGCTGCAGGACGCGCAGACCGCGCTGCTCGACCACCAGCAGGTCCGGCTCGTCGACCTGCACCGCCTCGCGGGCCTGCCGGAGCTGTTCGACTCGCTCGTGGTGGTCGAGAACTACCCCCGCGAGCAGCGGGGGGACGGCCTCGCGCTCCATGAGGTCGAGGTGCTCGACGCGGTGCAGTACCCGCTGGCGCTCATCGTCGCTCCGGGACGCGAGCTGGAGCTGACCCTCAAGCACGACCCCGCCCGCGTGTCCGACGAGGCCGCCGCGCTGGTGCTGGCCCAGGTGCGCCGCACCCTCGCCGCCCTGGCCGACCTCGCCGCCCCGGTCGCGTCGATCGCGCTGCGCGACGACGCCGAACCTGCCGAGGACACCGGCCACCCGGTCGCGCCGACCACGCTGCCCGCGCTGGTCGCCGCGCAGGCCGCCCGCACCCCGGACGCGACGGCTGTCGTCGCCGAGGACGCCACGCTCACCTACGCCGAGCTGGACCGGCGCTCCGCGGCGCTGGCGGCCCGGCTGGGTCCGCGGCCGGAGCAGGTGATCGGCGTGGCGGTGCCGCGCTCGGCGGAGCTGATGGTGGCGCTGCTCGGTGTGCTGCGCTCGGGTGCGGCGTACCTCCCGCTGGATCTCGACCTGCCCGCCGACCGGCTCCGTTTCATGATCGAGGACGCGGGCGTTGACACGGTCGTGACCACCGTGCACGAGCAGGTGCCGCCCGGTGTCGCCGTGCTCGGTGTCGAAGGGAGAGGTGTCGAAGGGAGCGGTGCCGAGGGGAGTGGTGTCGAAGGCGGTGACGGCCCGGTCCCGGCCGTGCCGGACGACCCCGACGCCGCCGCCTACCTGATCTACACCTCCGGCTCCACCGGCCGCCCCAAGGGCGTGCTGGTCAGCCACCGCGCGATCGGCAACCGGCTGGCCTGGATGCAGCACGAGTACGGCCTGACTGGCGACGACCGCGTGCTGCAGAAGACCCCTGCCAGCTTCGACGTGTCGGTGTGGGAGTTCTTCTGGGCGCTGTGCGAGGGCGCCACCGTGGTGCTCGCCCGCCCCGGCGGGCACCGCGACCCGGAGTACCTCGCCGGTATCGTCGAGCGCGAGCGGATCACGACGATGCACTTCGCGCCCTCGATGCTGGAGGGCCTCCTGGCCTCCGATGCGGTGACGGTGGACCCCGCCTGGGCCGCCTCGCTGCGCCTCGTGTTCTGCAGCGGGGAGGCCCTCCCGGCCCCCGCTGCCGCCCGCTGGCGCGAGCTGACCGGGGTGCCGTTGCACAACCTCTACGGCCCCACCGAGGCCGCCGTCGACGTGACGTCCTTCCCCGTCGACGGCGGCGCTCCGGTGCCGATCGGCCACCCGGTCTGGAACACCCGGCTGCACGTGCTCGACCCGTGCCTGCGCCCCGTCGCCGACGGCGTGGCGGGTGAGCTGTACCTGGCAGGTGTCCAGCTCGCCCGCGGCTACCACGCCCGGCCCGGCCTGACGGCCGACCGCTTCGTCGCGAACCCGTTCGGCGCGCCGGGGGAGCGCATGTACCGCACGGGCGACGTCGTGCGCCGCCGCCCGGACGGGGCTGATCATCCCGGGGCACTGGAGTATCTGGGCCGCAGCGACTTCCAGGTGAAGATCCGCGGCCACCGCATCGAGCTGGGCGAGATCGAGGCCGCTGTGGCGGCCCTGCCGGACGTCGCCCGCGCCGCGGTGATCGCGCGCCGGGACGGGGCCGGGCAGTCGCTGGTGGCCTACGTGGTGCCGGCCGGCGGTCATGATCAGAGCCTGCGGTCGACGCGCGTCACCGGTGACGCTCCCGTACCGCGGACGGTGATCACGCCCGCGCGCACCGAGGCGATCCTGGCCGCCCTGGCCGCCGGCCTCCCCGCCGCGATGGTGCCGTCGGCGGTCGTCCTGCTCGACGAGCTGCCGCTGACCCCGAGCGGCAAGCTCGACCGGCGCGCCCTGCCCGCGCCGGCGCTCTCCCGCGCGCCGGAGCGCGAGCCGGTCACCGCGGCGGAGCGGGTGCTCTGCGCGGTGTTCGCCGAGGTCCTCGGCCGCGACGTCTGCGGCCCCGACGACGACTTCTTCGCCCTCGGCGGCGACAGCATCTCGTCGATCTCCGTGTCGAGCCGGGCCCGGCGGGCCGGGCTGGCGGTCGGGCCGCGGGACGTGTTCACCGGCCGCACGCCGGCCGGCGTCGCCGCGCTCATGGGGGCGGCCGTCGACGCCGCCGGCATCCTGCCGGCCGTGCCCGCCGAGCAGCTCGCACAGGTCCGGCGAGTGGCGCCGGTGCCCGTGGCCGAGGTCTGGCCGCTCTCGCCGCTGCAGGACGGGCTCTACTTCCACGCCGCGCTCGACGGCGTCGAGGCCGACGTCTACACGATCCAGGAGGCGATCGACCTCGACCACCGCCTCGACCTCGACCGCCTGCGCGCGGCGTGTGCCGCGGTGCTCGACCGCAACGCCGGGATCCGGGCGGGCTTCACCGGCGAGGGACTCGACGGGCCGGTGCAGTTCGTGGCGGCGACGCTCGAGCCGCCGGTGACCGAGATCGACCTGTCGCACGAGCCCGAGCGGCTCGCCGACGTGATGGCCGCCGACCGTGCCACCCACTTCGACCTCGCGCGGCCGCCGCTGTTCCGGCTGCTGGTGATCCGGCTCGGTGACCGCGACCGCCTGGTCGTCGACCGGCACCTGCTGCTGTGGGACGGCTGGTCGGCGTGGCTGTTCGTCGAGCAGCTGTTCGCCGCCTACGCCGGTGAGCCGCTGCCGCCCACCGGCTCCTACCGCGACCACCTCGCCCGGCTCGCCGGCCGCGACGCCGACGCGGGCGCGGCCGCCTGGCGCACCGCCCTCGCCGGGCTCGACGGCCCGACCCTCGCCGGCCCCGGTACCGGGGGACCGTCCCGGGAGCAGCACGTCGAGCTCCCGGCCGCCACCACCGACCGGCTGCGCGCGTTCACCCGCGAGCACGGCGTCACCGCCAACACCGTGCTGTCGACCGTGTGGGGTCTCGCTCTCGGCGCTGCCACCGGCCGCACCGACGTCGTGTTCGGCACGTCCGTCGCGGGCCGGTCGGAGGCCGTGCCGGACGTCGAGTCGACGATCGGGCTCTTCCTCAACACCGTCCCCGCGCGCATGACGTTCCGCCCGGACGAGACCGCGCGTGACCTGCTGCGCCGCGTGCAGGACGAGCGGCTCGCGCTGATCCCGCACGAGTCGGTCGGGCTGGGGGAGATCCAGCGGGCGGCCGGGCACCGGCCGCTGTTCGACACGCTGTTCGTCTACCGCCCGGAGGGCGGTGAGGAGCGCGTCGCCGAGCTGGGCGCGCGCCACGGCATCACCGCGATGAGCAACGCCGACGCCACGCACTACCCGCTGAACCTCGTGGTGACGCCGGGCGAACAGATCCGGCTCACGCTCGCCCACACCGTCGAGGACAGCGCCGCTGCGGCGTACCTGGAGCGCGTCGCGGCCCTGCTCGACCAGGTCCTGGCCGACCCGGCGACGCCGGTGGCGCGCCTCGACCCGCTGCTGCCGCGGGAGCATGGGGCGTCCGTGTCCGGAGCGGACATGCCGCTCGGCACCGCCACGATCGCCGACCTGCTCGCGGAGCGTGCCGCGGTCGTCCCCGGCGACCTGGCGCTGGTATCCGGCGACGACCGGCTCACCTACGCCGAGCTCGACGCCGCCGTGAACCGCACCGCCCGGCTGCTCATCGAGCACGGCGCCGGCCCGGAGCGGATCGTCGCGCTCGCCGTGCCGCGGTCGGTGGAGACCGTGGTCGCGCTGTTCGCCGTGCTCCGCACGGGCGCCGCGTACCTGCCGCTGGAGCTCGACCACCCAGCCGCGCGGCTCGTCGAGACGCTGCGGGACGCGGAGCCGGTCTGCCTGCTGACCGTCACGCGCGTCGCCGGATCACTGGACCCCGCGGGAGTGCCGGCCGTCGTGCTCGACGACCCGCCCACCGCCACGCGGCGCGCGTTGCTCGACCCCGGCGCGGTCGAGCTCTTCGCGGCGGGCGACCCGCACCGCCTGGACCTGCCCGCGTACGTGATCTACACGTCGGGCACGACGGGGCGCCCCAAGGGGGTCGTGACGCCCCACCGGGGGCTGGTGAACATGCAGCTCAACCACCGCCGGGAGATCTTCGACCCGGTCGTGGCCGCCCAGGGCGGGCGCCGCCTGCGGATCGCCCACACCGTCTCGTTCGCGTTCGACATGTCCTGGGAGGAGCTGCTCTGGCTCGTCGAGGGCCACGAGGTGCACGTGTGCGACGAGGAGCTGCGCCGCGACGCCGACGCGCTCGTCCACTACTGCGAGGCCCAGGCCGTCGACGTCGTGAACGTGACGCCCACCTACGCGGCGGCGCTGGTCGAGACCGGCCTGCTCGACGGCGCCCACCGCCCGGCGCTGGTGCTGCTCGGCGGCGAGGCCGTGTCGGACGCCGTGTGGGCCACCCTTCGAGACACCCCGGGAACCACCGGCTACAACCTCTACGGCCCCACCGAGTACACGATCAACACCCTCGGCGCGGACACGGCCGACAGCCCGACGCCCACGGTGGGCCGCCCGATCGCCAACACCCGCGCCCACGTCCTCGACGCGTGGCTGCGCCCGGTGCCCCACGGCGTCCCCGGCGAGCTGTACATCGCCGGGACCGGGCTGGCCCGGGGCTATCTCGGCCGCCCCGGGCTCACCGCGGCCCGGTTCGTCGCCGATCCCCGCGAGCCGGGCGGGCGGATGTACCGCACCGGTGACCTCGTCCGCCGCCGAGAGGACGGCAACCTCGACTTCCTCGGCCGCACCGACGACCAGGTCAAGATCCGCGGCCATCGCGTGGAGCCCGGCGAGGTCGCGGCGGTGCTCGACGAGCACCCCGCCGTCACGCGGGCGGCGGTGGTGGCCGACCGTTCCGGGCCCGGCGGGCTCGCGCGGCTGGTCGCCTACGCCGTGACCGACGCCGACCCGGCCGCGCTGCGCGACCACCTGCGCGGCCGACTGCCCGACCACCTCGTCCCGGCCGCGATCGTGCCGGTGGCGGACCTGCCGCTGACCGTCAACGGCAAGCTCGACGTCGCCGCCCTGCCCCGCCCGGACCTCACCCCGGCCGCGGGCCGTGCCCCGCGCGGACGGGCCGAGGAGCAGCTGTGTGCGCTGTTCGCGCAGGTCCTGGGCCTGGAGCGGGTCGGCCCGCAGGACGACTTCTTCGACCTCGGCGGCCACTCCCTGCTCGCCACCCGGCTGCTCAGCCGCGCCCGGACGGCGCTCGCGGCCGAGCTGGTGCTGCGCGACCTGTTCGATGCCCCGACCCCGGCCGAGCTCGCGGTGCGGGCGGCGTCCCGCGGCACCGCCGCGGGGCGTCCTGAGCTGCGGGCCGGGGAGCGGCCGGACGTGCTGCCGCTCTCCGCGGCACAGCAGCGGCTGTGGCTGGTGGAGCAGCTGGGCGGCGGGGGAGCGGCCTACCTGTTCCCGATCGTGCTGCGGTTGCGGGGCGACCTGGACGTGGACGCGCTCGACGCCGCACTGCAGGACGTCGCCGCGCGGCACGAGTCGCTGCGCACGGTCTTCGCCGGCGGCGCCGACGGTGGCCCCGTGCAGCGGATCCGCGACGGCGCGCGCGTTCCGTTCCGGCGCGTCACCGGGCACGTCGGCGTCGTCGTCGCCGCCGAGCTGGCGCGCCCGTTCGACCTCGCTGAGGAGATCCCGCTGCGCGCCGTCCTGGTGGAGGCGGGCGCCGGCGAGCACGTGCTGGTCCTGCTGCTGCACCACATCACCACCGACGAGTGGTCCGACCGCCCGTTCCTCGACGACCTCGCCACCGCCTACGCCGCGCGCCGGGCCGGGGAAGAGCCCGCGTTCGTGCCGCTGGCCGTCCAGTACGCCGACTACGCGCTCTGGCACGCCGAGCTGCTCGGTGCGGCGGACGATCCGGAGAGCCGCGCCGCCCGCCAGCTCGACTTCTGGGCCCGCGCCCTCGACGGGGCCCCGGACGAGGTGGCACTGCCCACCGACCGCTCGCGCCCGGCCCGCCCCACGTTCGCGGGCGGCACCATCGACGTCCCCCTCGACGCCGGCACGGTCGCCGGCCTGCGCGCGGTCGCCCGCGACGCCGGAGCGAGCACGCTGATGGTGCTGCACGCGGCCGTCGCGACGCTGCTGCACCGTCTGGGCGCGGGCGACGACATCCCGCTCGGCGCGCCCGTCACGGGCCGCACCGACGAGCGCCTCGACGACCTCGTCGGCTTCTTCGTCAACACGGTCGTGCTGCGCACCGACCTGTCGGGCGCACCGACGTTCACCGAGCTGGTGGCGCGCGTCCGCCACGCCGACCTCGCGGCCTTCGCGCACTCCGACGTGCCGTTCGAGGCTGTGGTGGAGCGGCTCAACCCGCCGCGGGCGCTCGCGCGCAACCCGCTGTTCCAGGTGATGATCGGCCATCACGTCCGCGACGGGGAGCTCCTGGCGCTGCCCGGCGTCCACGTCACGGAGGAGCCGGCCGCGAGATCGACGGCGAAGTTCGACCTGGTGTTCGGCTTCGGTGAGCGGGACGGGTGCCTCACGCTGCACCTCGAGTACTCCGCCGACCTGTTCGACCGCGACACCGCGGAGCGTCTCGGGGCCCGGTTCGCGGCGCTGACCGGCACGGTCGCGCGCGAGCCGGACACCCGGGTGGACGCCGTCGACGTGCTCCTCGACGGCGAGCGCGAGACGGTGCTGCACCGCTTCGCCGGCCGCCGTGACGTCCGCGAGGTGGCCACCGGGACCCTCGTCGACGCGGTCGAGCGCTGGGTCCGCACCACCCCGTCCGCCACGGCCGTGGTGGACGCCGCGCGCGCCGTGTCGTACGCCGAGCTGGACGCGCTCGCCGAGGGCGCCGCGGATCTCCTCGCCGTGCACGGCGTGGGCGTCGAGGACGTCGTCGGAGTGGCGCTGCCTCGCGGTGTCGAGATGGTCGCCACCGTGCTCGGGATCATGAAGCTCGGCGCGACCTGGCTGCCCCTGGACCTGCGCCACCCCTCCGAGCGGATCGCCCACATGCTGGAGGACTCCGGCGCGCGGCTGCTGGTCGCTGCGCCGGAGCAGCAGGTTCCGGTGGTCGACGGGGTGGATCGGGTCCCCGTCACTGAAGTGGCCTCGGCCGCCCCCGGGGTCCGTTCGCGTCCGGCGGGCGTCGACCACGCCGCCTACGTGATCTACACCTCCGGCTCGACCGGGCGGCCCAAGGGCGTCGTCGTGAGCCACGACGGCATCGCGAGCCTCGCGGCCACCGCCGCCGACCGGATGGGCGTCACCGCGGAGAGCCGGGTGCTGCAGTTCGCGTCCGTCGGCTTCGACGTGGCCGCGTTCGAGCTGACGATGTCGCTCGGGCTCGGCGCCCGCATGGTGGTGATCCCCGACGACGCGCGCGTAGCCGGTCCGCCGCTCACCGACTTCCTCGCCGCGCACGGCGTCACGCACGGGATCCTGCCGCCGTCGCTGGTGGCGGCGCTGCCGGCCGACTGCCTGCTGCCCGAGGGCATGACGGTGCTGGTCGGTACCGAGACGGTGCCGCCGGACGTCATCGGGCGGTGGGCGCGGCGGCTGAACCTGTTCGCGGCCTACGGCCTCACGGAGACCACCGTGAACTCGACGCTGTGGCAGGCCGAGCCCGGCCGTCCCGGCCCGGTGCCGATCGGTGAGCCCGACCCCAACACGACCGCCTACGTGCTGGACGAGCGACTGCGGCCGGTGCCACCAGGGGTGGTCGGCGACCTGTACGTCGGCGGTCGCGGCCTGGCCCGCGGCTATCTCGGCCGCCCCGCGCTGACGGCCGGACGGTTCGTCGCCGACCCGTTCGGCCCGCCCGGGACGCGGCTCTACCGCACGGGCGACCGGGCCCGCTGGGCCCGGGACGGCAACCTCGACTTCCTGGGCCGCCTCGACGACCAGGTCAAGGTGCGCGGGTTCCGCGTCGAGCTCGGCGAGGTGGCGGCGGCGCTTGACGCCTGCGCGGGTGTCCGGCAGGCCGTGGTCGTGGCCGACCGCGACGGTGACCTGACCCGGCTGATCGGATACGTCGTCGGCGACGTCGATCCCGCAGAGACGCGGTCGCAGGTCGCCCGACGGCTGCCGGAGTACATGGTCCCCGCGATCGTGGTCCCGCTCGAGCGCCCCGTGCCGCTCACCCCGAACGGGAAGCTCGACCGCCGTGCGCTGCCGGCGCCGGACTGGTCGCTGCTCACCGGCGACGCGGGTGCGGCGACGCCCGAGCAGGCGCGCCTCGCGGAGCTGTTCGCCGACGTGCTGCACCTGCCTGCCGTGGGCGTGCACGACGACTTCTTCGCCCTCGGCGGGCACTCCATGGCGTCGATGCGGCTCATCGCCCGGGTCCGGGCGCGGTTCGGCGCAGACCTCACGGTGCGCGACGTGTTCGACGCCCCCACGGTCGCGGCGCTGTCCGCGGTGCTGGCGCGACGGCCCTCGAACCGGCCGGAGCTGACCCGTCGGGAGCCGCAGGCCGTGGGTCCGCTCGCCCCCGCGCAGCTGTGGCGGTGGGAGCGGCACCGGATCGACCGGCGCCCCGACCACGCGCTGGTGCTGCGGCCCGACGCCCCGTACGACGAGGCGGCGCTCGCCGCGGCCGTCGACGACGTGGCCGCCCGGCACGAACCGCTGCGCACGGTGTTCGCCGACGCGCCGCTGCGCCGGATCGTCCGGTCCTCGGGGCCGGGCTTGCGACGTACGCGCCGCCCGTCGACGGAGCTCGCCCGCGAGCCGTTCGACCTGGCCGTCGAGCCGCCGTTCCGGGCGCACCTGGTCACGGGCCCGGACGGCGGTAAGGAGCTGGTGCTGGTCCTGCACTACCTCGGGGTCGACGAGTGGTCGGTGGTCCCGCTGCTGCGCGACCTGGCCACCGCCTACGCCGCGCGCCGGGACGGCCAGGAGCCGGAGTGGGCCCCGCTGCCCGTCGGCTACGGCGACTACGCGCACTGGGCCGTCGCGGTGGAGGGGGATCCGGCGGACCCGGGGAGCCGCCGTGCCCGTGCCCTCGCTCGGGCCACCGCCGTGCTGGGAGCGGCTCCGGGCCCTCTCGACGCAGACCGGGCCGACGCAGACCGGGCCGACGCAGACCGGGCCGACGCAGACCGGGCCGACGCAGACCGGGCCGACGCACGCTGGGCCCGCGCTGCCGGAACCGGCTCAGCGGTCGCCGGCACCGGGCAGGCCGTGGCTTCAGGGGACGGGGCGTCGGAGACCGTCGCGTTCGTCCTCGATCCCAGCCTGCGCCAGGGCATCGACGCGCTGGCCCGTGGCACCCGGACCAGCCTGTTCATGGTCCTGCAGGCCGCGGTGGCCACCGTCGTCGCGCGCCGCGGGGGCGACCCGACGGTGCCCGTCGCGTCGTTCGCCGCCGGACGCACGGAGGCGGCGCTCGCCGACCTCGTGGGCTGCGTCGCGAACCTCGTCGTGGTGCCCGTCCGCACCGACGCCGCCGACCTGCCGGCCGCCGTCCGGGAGGACACCCTGGCCACCCTCGACCACCAGGAGGTCGGCTTCGCCCACGTCGCCACGGCGACCGGGCTGCACCGCCCGCCGGTGCTGGTCGTCCAGCACGAGCAGGCCGGGCTGGAGACCGAGCAGGGCGTGCTGGGCGCCCTCGACGCCCTCCCGGTCGGCGGCGCCACGGCGGACCTCACGGTGAGCTTCGCCGAGACGCCCGCCGACGCCCCGGTGCCGGTGGAGCTGACCCACCGGCTCGCGGCCTACGACGGGGCCGCGGCAGCCGAGCTGGTCGCGGAGCTGCTGGGGGAGCTCCGCCGGATGACCCGGCCGTGATCACCGCCCGGCCGTGATCACCGTCCGGCTGTGATCACCGCCCGGCCCTGATCACCGCGCAGTGGGTCCGGTCGCGGCCGGACCCGCTGCACGCCCGCCGTGCACATCGGGCGGCGGCGGTGATCACCCCGCACTGAGTCGGGTTCGGGCCCGACCCACTGCACCGTCGGTGCGCACCTCGGCCGGCAGCCGTGCCCACCGCGCACGGCACACGGTCCGCGTCGGACCTCGCGTGCTCGCAGCCGCCCGCTCAGCGGGTGTCGGACCAGGCCGCCCACAGCGCCGCGTACCGGCCGCCCCCCGCCACCAGCTGGTCGTGCGTGCCCTGCTCCACAACCCGTCCGCCGTCGAGCACCACCACGGTGTCGGCGGTGGCCGCCTGGGTCAGGCGGTGGGCCACGAGCAGGCCGGTGCGGCCCTCGAGCGCCCGCAGCGCCGCCGTCTCCAGCACGCGTGCCCCGGCGCTCCCGGCCTCGGCGGTGGCCTCGTCGAGGATCGCCACGGTCGGGTCGGCCAGGACCAGCCGGGCCAGCGCGAGCTGCTGGGCCTGCACCACCGTGAGCGCGTGCCCGCCGGTGCCGACGACCGTCGCCAGGCCGTCGGGCAGCGCCGTCACCCAGTCCAGCGCATCGACGGCGGCGAGCGCCGTGTGCAGCTCGTCGTCGGACGCGCCGGGCCGGGCAAGGCGCAGGTCGTCGGCCAGCGGACCGGCGAAGACGTGCACCTCCTGGGTCACGAGCGCCACGGTCCGCCGCTCCAGGTCCTCCAGCGCGGCCCCGCCGATGGTGACGGAGCCCTGCGCGGGCCGGTGCACGCCCGCGACGAGCTTGGCCAGCGTCGTCTTGCCCGCCCCGCTGGCCCCGACGAGCGCCACCCGCGTGCCGGGGGCGATGTCGAGGTCGACGCCGGCGAGCACGTCGTGGCCCGCGATGTAGGCATGGCCGAGGTCCTTGGTGCGCACCCGCCCGTCGACGGGCTGCACCGGGTGCTCGGGCTCCTGCTCCACGGGCAGGTCGGCGACCCCGACGATCCGCGCCAGACTCGCGGCGGCCGCCTGCGCCACGTCGAGCAGGAACAGCACCTGGTTGATCGGGCCGAACAGGTTGATGAAGTACAGGGCCGCCGCGCCGGCCGTCCCGATCGACGCCGTACCGCTGCGCACCAGCAGGAACCCGGCGGTCAGCACCGCCGCGACGCCGACGAGCTCGGCCAGGTTGAGCCGCCCGAAGAACCCCGTCTGCAGCCGCACCACCTGCACCGCGATCTGCACGACGTCCTGGGAGCGCGACCGCACCCGGGCGGTGTGGTACTCGGCCAGCCGGAACGCCCGGACGGTCGCGACGCCGCCTGCGGTGTCGAGCAACTGCTGCTGCTGGGCGCCGCCGACGGTCCGTTGCTCGGCGTAGAGCGACGTGGAGCGCCGCAGGTACCAGCGCGCCGTCAGCACCTGGACGGGCACGGCGAGCACCGCGGCCAGCAGGAACCGCCAGTCCAGCACCGCGAGGCCCACGAGCGTCAGGGCGATGATCAGCGCGGCGCGGGCGAACTCGGGCACGGCCTCGCGGACGGCCTCGCCGATCTGCGCGACGTCGCCGGTGACACGGGAGGTGAGGTCACCCGAGCCGGCCTCCTCGATCCGTTCCAGGGGCAGGCCCAGCGCGCGGGCGACGAAACGTTCCCGCAGCTCGGCGAGCATCGTCTCCCCGACGCGCGCCACCAGCAGCACGCCGACGACGGCGAGCAGGCCCTGGCCGAGTGCCACGCCGGCGAGCAGCAGCACCGGCCCGGTCACGGCATCGGCGGGTTGGCGGTCGGCGACGAGATCGACGATCCGGCCCAGCAGTGGAGCGGTGAGCAGGCTGACCGCGGCCCCGGCCACGAGCGCGACCAGTGCGGCGACGGCCGGGCCCCGGTGCGGTGCCACGAGCTCGACCAGCGCGGCACGCATCCGGGCGCCGGACGCGACGGGGAGCAGGCCACGATCGGTGTGGGCACGATCGGTGTGGGCACGATCGGGCGGGGCGTGGTCGGTCATGCCAGCACCAGCTCCCGGTAGTCGGGCGAGCCCAGCAGCTCGAGGTGGGTGCCGCGGGCGGTGATCCGACCCTTCTCGAGCACCAGCACCCGGTCGGTGACGGCGAGCAGCGCGGGGCTCGTGGTGAGCACGACCGTCGTGAGGCCGTGGCGCATCTCGCGCAGGCCTGCCGCGATGCGGGACTCGGTGACGGGGTCGAGGGCGGTGGTCGGGTCGTGCAGCACGAGCACCGGTGGTTCGGCGGCGAGCGCCCTCGCCAGTGCCACCCGCTGCCGCTGGCCACCGGAGAGCGATCGGCCCTGCTCGGCGACCAGGGTGTCGGCGCCCTCGGGTAGCGCGGCGACCACGTCCGCCATCTGGGCGGCGGCCATCGCCGGAGCCAGGTCGCGGCCGGGTGCGGCGGCGGGGCGCACGTTGTCGGTGACGGTGCCGGAGAACAGCTCGGCGGCGTGCGCGGCCACCAGCACCGCGCCGCGGGCGACGTCGGGCGGGTAGGCGGAAAGCGGCACGCCGTCGATCTCGACGCCGGTCGTCTCCACCTCGCGGCCCAGGCACTCCAGCAGGGCCGTGGCCGTCGCGGGATCGCGGACGACGACGCCCAGCAGCTCACCGTGGGCGACCTCGAGGGTCAGCCCGTCGAGCGGCCCGTGCCGCAGCTCCCGCACTGCCAGCGCCCCACAGACGGCGGGCAGCTCCCGGTCGCCGCCCGTGACGGCGGGCGGCGCATCGAGCACTTCGGCGATCCGGTCGGCCGACGCGCGGGCCTGGGCGATCCGGCCGGTCACCCAGCCGAACGCCTGCAGCGGCCCGACCAGGAACTGCGCGAGCCCCACCGCCGCGACGAGCCCCCCGATCGACAGCGACCCCTCCGCCGCCAGCCGGCCCCCGAACAGCGCGACGAGCGCGAGGAACAGCCCGTTCGCGGCCAGCACCGCACCCTGGTACCGGGCCTGCGCACCAGTGGCTCGCAGCGTGGCGCCGAGCGCGTCCCGGCTCAGGGCCCGGTACCGGCGGACGGCCGCGGGCTCGGCGCCGATGCCCTTGAGCACCCGCACGCCCGCGACGAGGTCCGCCGCGATCGCGGACGCCTGCGCCGCCCGTTCCTGCTCGGGCCCGCTGCGGCGCTCCAGCGGGCGTCCGAGCAGCTGGACGAGCCACAGCAGCGGGGGAGTGCCGAGCAGGATGAGCAGGCCCAGGGGCACCGAGATCCGCAGCAGCGACACGGCGGCCACCACCAGCGCGGCCACCGCGGCGATCCCCAGCGGCAGCGCGAAGTTCACGATGCCGACGCGCTTCGCGTCCGACGTCGCGATCGCCGCGAGCGCACCGGGCAGTCGGCCGGCCTCCGCGCCGCCGCCCGGGTGGAGCACCCGGTCGGCGACGAGGTGGCGCAGGCGCTGGTCGGCGCGGACGTCGGCGAGCCAGGCCCGCCGCGCCCCCCACCTGTAGCTGAACGACAGCACCGCGAAGTCGAGCGCCGTCACCGCGAGCCAGAACGCCAGCGCTCCCGGGTCGCCGGTGCTGACGGCCTCGTCGATCACGACGCCGACCAGCACCGGCACCAGCGCCTCACCGGCCTGGTGCCCGCAGAAGAACAGGGCCGCGACCGACACGTGACGCCGGAAGGCGCCGACGGACTCCCGCAGCACCCCCCGCCCGGTGATCCCCCCCGTTCGCGTCACTGCAGGACGGCCGCCAGCTTCGGCGCGATGTCGTCGATCGCGACGGGCAGGCTCAGCGGGCTGCCGAAACCGATGGCCCCGGCGAACTCGCTGTCGTAGTCGCCGGTGTAGACGACCTTGCCCGCCTTCACGGCCTTGAGCCCCTGGAAGACCGCGTTGCCGGCCATCTGCTCCCGCGTCGCCCCGATGACGACGATCGCGTCCTTGTCCAGCTGCGACTGCGTCTCGTTGCTCAGCGTCGCCGTGGTGGCGGGCACGGTGATCCCGAGCCCCTGGAACACCTGCGAGCGCAGGTCGTCGGCACCGAGGCGGTAGGGGACCCCGTCGACGACGAGATCGACGGCCACGTCCTTGCCCGCCAGCTGCGGGTACCGCGCCTTCGCGTCGGCGAACTTCTTCTCGGTGTCGGCGATGACCTGCTCGGCCTCGGCGGCGCGGCCGAGAGCCTTGCCGGTGGTGCGCGTCTGCTCCTGCCACGTGGCCGAGGCCCCGTCGGCGGACGGCTGGGCGACGGTCGGCGCGATCTTCGTCAGCGTGTCGTAGGCGTTGCGGTCCATGAACGAGTACACGCCCATGATCAGGTCCGGCTGCAGGGCGGCGACCTTCTCGAAGTCGATGTCGTTGCCGCCGACCAGCTCGGGCGAAGCACCGGCGAGCGCCGCCCGGGCCCACGGCCGCTTCGCCTCGTCGTACCCGCCGATGAAGTCGCGCACCCCGATCGGCACGACGCCCAGCGCCAGCACGAAGTCGGCCTCGTTGAACCCGACGGCGACGACCCGCTTCGGCTCGGCCGGGATCGTCGTCGACCCGAAGGCGTGTGTGAACGTCACGGGGAACGCCCCGGAGGCGGGAGCGGCCGGAACGGGTGTGGTCTCGGCGGCGCCGCAGGCGGTCGTGCCGAGGACCAGCAGCGCGGCCGCGAGGACGCTGATACGAAACGTCACGAATGTTCTCCATGGTCGAAGTAGGGCAGGCTAAGAGAGGTTACCCTGCCCTCACTTGCTGACCATAGAGGAGATCATCCATGCGCGTCGTCGCCTTCGGCTACATGACCTGGGGCCGCCGGACGATCGAGGCGGTGCTCGCCGCCGGCCACGAGGTCCCGCTGATCGTCACGCACCCGGAGAGCGACAACGCCTACGAGAAGATCTTCAACGAGTCGGTGGCCGAGCTCGCCGCCGACCAGGGCATCCCGACGCTCGTCCGCAACCGCGCCGACGACGAGGTCCGCGCCGCCATCGTCGAGGCCGACGCCGACATCATGGTCGTGTCGAACTGGCGCACCTGGCTGTCGGCGGAGGTCTTCACGATCCCGCGGCTGGGCACGCTCAACGTCCACGACGCCCTGCTGCCCGCCTACGCCGGGTTCGCCCCGCTGAACTGGGCGCTGATCAACGACGAGCCCGAGGTCGGCGTCACCGCGCACATGATGAACGCCGAGTTCGACGCGGGCGACGTCGTCCTGCAGCGCTCCACCCCGGTCACCGACGACGACGTGATCACCGACCTGTTCGACCGGACGCTCGCGATGTTCGGCCCGATCACCGTCGAAGCGCTGGAGCTGATCGCGTCCGGCCGCACCGACTGGGCGCCGCAGGACCGCCGTGCCGCGTCCTACTTCCACCGCCGCTCCGACGAGGACAACCGCATCGACTTCGGCTGGCCCGCGCGCGACCTGTTCAACCTCGTCCGCGCCCAGCTCGACCCCTACCCCAACCCCTACTGCTTCCACGGCACCGAGCGGCTGCGCATCGTGGCGGCGCGCGTCACCGACGGCCCGTACGGGGGTACCCCGGGGCGGATCTTCATCCGGCAGGGTCGGGGAGTCGTCGTCGTCGCGGGAGCCGATGCGCGCCACGGCCGCAACCGCGGGCTGCTGATCGAGCGGGTCCGGCTCGACGACGGCCGCGAGCTCGACGCCGTGGAGTACTTCCCGCACATGGGGGGCTACCTGACCTCGCATCCGGTGGGCTGAAACGGGATGCGACAGCGGCGCAGCCGTGCCGGCGCTGTGGTTCACCCGCGACCGCTACCGCCACATCGCCGTGTCACCGCCGAGGGTGCGAAAGCGGGCATCTGGAGGGCCACTCGCCGTGGGCGAGCGATCACGCGCGACGAACGGGCGAGTGTGTGCTGACGCGCGGTGGGTGGGGTTTGGTCAGGGGTGCTGCCGTGGAACGCGATCACTATGAAAGATGCCCCCGGGCACATCGAGTTCCTCCACCGCAGCTGGCCGGCCGACCCCGACCAGCTGTCGGTGATCCGCCACCAACTGGCCGGCTGGCTCGCCCCCCTCCAGCTGACCGACGAGGAGATCGCCGAGATCGTGCTGGCGGTCGACGAGGCTGCGGCCAATGCCGTCCGCCACGCGTACGGCCCGGACGAGTCCGGGGCCGTCGAGCTGACACTCTGGACCGAGGACGCCTCCGCCGCCGCGCCGCCGACCCTGTCGATCGAGGTGGTCGACCACGGCCGGTGGCGCCCGCCTGTCGCGGTGCCCACGGACGGTGGCCGTGGCATCTCCCTGATGAGCACCATGTCCGAGTCGGTGCTCATCCACTACGACGAACGGGGCAGCCGCGTGCTGCTCCGTCACCGGATCCCGGCCGACGTGATCGATATCGGGGAGTAACCACCGCGCGCACCACTCGTTCGGACCAGTGACGACTGGTCTCGGGGGTTCGCGTGGCACGACGACGTGCGTGGATGTGGGCGGCGCTCGCCGTGGTGGTGCTGGCCGGGATGGCGACGCTCGTGGCGCCCGCTGTGGCCGCGCCCGCCGAGAGGCCGGACCTGCCCGTTCCCTACGGACTGTCCGCCGCGCTGGCAGCGGAGCCGGCCGACCCCGGGGCCGACCCGCCCGGCTCCGACGACTGGTCCTGCCGCCCGACCGCCGAGCATCCCGACCCGGTGGTCCTCGTGCACGGCCTCAGCGCGAACAAGACGCTCAACTGGCAGACCGTGGCTCCGCTGCTCGCGAACAACGGCTACTGCGTCTACGCGCTCACCTACGGCGTCCAGCCCGGTGCGGTGTTCCCGCAGAACCAGGTCGGCGGGGTGGTCGCGATGGAGGACAGCGCCCGCGAGCTCGCCGCATTCGTCGACCGGGTCCTGTCCTCAACCGGGGCGCAGAAGATCGACCTCGTCGGTCACTCCGAGGGCACCGTGATGCCGCAGTACTGGCTGCAGTTCCTCGGCGGGGCGGCGAAGACCGACGACTACGTCGCCGTCACCCCGCTCTACCGCGGCACGCTCTTGGAGCCGCTGCCCACCGCCCAGCTCGCCGACGCCCTCGGGGTGCGTGAGCCGGCGTCGGCGGTGGTGGGCATCGCGTGCGCGTCGTGCCCGCAGTTCATCTCCGGCTCGCCGTATCTGAACCGGATGAACGCCCAGCCCGGCGGGGCCGCCGTCCCCGGCGTCACCTACACGACGGTGATGACCCGCTACGACGAGCTCGTCGTCCCGTACACGAGCGGCCGTCTCGACGCCCCGAACGCGACGAACATCGTGGTGCAGGACGGGTGCCCGGTCGACCTCTCCGACCACCTGTCGATCATCTCGACCGCCCGGACCGGGCAGATGATCCTCAACGCGCTCGACCCCGCGCATGCCTCACCGCCGCCGTGCGCGCCGTCGCTGCCGGCGCTCGGGAACCAGGTGATCCCGCGGCGCTGACGGGTCCGCCGCCACCCGCGCGTGCGGCACCGTCTCCGCCCCGGATGGAGTCGGAGGCGCCCCGGCCCGCTCGCCACGGATGATCGGCGCGCCGCTGGTGTAGGTCGACGCCGAGGAGATCGGACCGGGTGCGTCGAGCGTCAGTGGCCGCAGCCGGGTCCCGCTACGTCCCCTGCGCCGATGTCGAGCGGGTCGATCCCGCGGGGGTCCGGTATCGGGGACCAGCGCCCGGCCACCGGGGCGTAGGTCCACCGCGCCCCGTGCGTGACCAGCGCGTACAGCCCGTCGACGAGCCGGTCGACGTGCTCGCCCGTGGTGCCGACGCCGATGCTCGCGCGCAGGGCCTCGCCGCCGCTGTCCGCGCACAGCCGGGCCAGCAGCGGGTGGGCGCAGAACCGGCCGTCGCGCACGC
>NZ_JAOPWR010000548.1 GCF_025965585.1 Pseudonocardia sp. | reverse complement strand
ACCTGCATCTCGATGTGCTCGTTGGTGGTGACCGGGCGGCGTTCGGCCTTGACGGTGAGCACGTTGCGTTCGACGTCCAGCTCGATGGCGTCGGGGTCGATGCCGGGCAGGTCGAAGCAGACGACGAACTGTTCGCCGGCGCGGTAGGCGTCCATCGGCATCGCGGTGGGACGGGTCCAGGTGCCGGGGTTGGTGCCGAACACCTGCGAGGTCAGGCGGTCCAGCTCACGGAACGGGTCGGTGCGCATCAACATCGCGGGGCCGGTCCTTTCATGATCGACGATGAGGCGGCGATGTTCCGAGGGGTGAGGGGTGTCACCGCCGTCGGATAGCTGTAACGATAACTAGAGGTTTTGTGGAGTGCAAGACCTGTTATGTGTCGGGTGAGTAGGGGTATAAAGACGGGGTGTCGAGATGACACTCCCGGCTGGGGAGGAACCGTGGGCGTGACGAACGTGTGGGTCCAGACCCACTCCGACGGCCTGGTGCGGGCCGATCAGATCGTCGGGATCGAGGCCCATCGGACCCCGGCGCTGACGGGGAAACCGGCGAACTGGCTGCTCGACGTCGTGGTGCCCAGCACGGTCAGCGGTGCGGGCACCGGGGCGGGGATCACGATGCTGCACCGCACCCTGATCCAGACCTCACAAGACCCTGCAGACGCGCCGGTGATGCTGGCCCGACTGCTGGCCCAGCTCGACGCCATCAACGCGGCCGGTGTCATCGTCGCCGGCCGCGGGCAGTTCGGTCGTCGAGGCGCTGTGCCCGACGCTCGTGGGGAACAGTCCTCCGGTGATGTCGCGGTGGAGTCCGGAGTGGTGCGGTTCCAGTTCACCCCGTTCCCGACACCACCCCCGGGCCACCACACCGGCACCGAGTACCTGTGACAGCTCAGTACGCGCGAGCAAGAGCCCTGGCGATGTCTGAAGGGAGCAAGGCCATGACGAGAAGTGCACTGCAGGCACGGTCCTACCGGGTCCTGTCGGAGCAACTACAGAGGCTGCGCACCCCGGCCGAGCGCGACCACTTCATGCAAGGGGCGCACGATGCCCTGACATGGCTGGTCGAAGGCCGATCGGCGCCGCTGACGGGACGGTTGAACTGGCCGATCCATGGCCACGACGTCGCTGATGAGCGTGCCGTCGCCACGGCGCTCGCCCACCAGGAAAGCTCCCCCTCCCAGGAGTACGCGGCCGGTGTGCAGCACACGTTGATGTGGGCACAGTCGGCCGACGTTCCTCCGCCTGCCGATGTACGCAAGGTCGGGTGCTGAGCGATGAGCCTGCACAAGCAGATCACCAACCCCACCCCAGGGGTCGGTGACTCGGTGGACATCGACGCCGGCGGTCGGGTCGTGGAGATCCAGGTGCGTGGCGGGGTGATCGGGGCCCTCGTCGAGCTCGACGAGTTCGAGAACCACGTCTGGCTACCGCTTGACGCCCTGGTCGTGCGGGAGCCCGTAGCCAACCATGACCGGCTGCGGGCAACGGCGTAGGTGAGCAGGGAATCCGTCGATCCGCCTATCGGGAGATCTGACCTGCCACCGACACACCGGAAAAGTATCCACGCCGGTAAGCGGCGAGCGCACCGATGAGTAGCCACAGACGGCGAGCACGGCAATTATCCACATCCGAGCCACCGGTCGAGTTCGATCGTCGGACGCGGTCGAGACGGCGCGGACCGTAGCGTCTTGCGGCGTCGGGCCCCAACCATGCCGAGGCCGTGGGAGCGCCATCTCCACGAACGTCGGATATGACCTGGCTATCCGGGTCGGCCTGAGCGCCGCTGCATCCTCGGCACCCGAGAGCGGCCGTTGACAGACCTCGACAAGCGCGGTGCACTTTTTGCTAGGTGTCTGCGGCCGGGATGGGAGGCAGCCGATGACCATGCCAACCAGGGCCGAGCAGCCCAACGAGGGCGGCGTGCTCGCCGCCCTGAACTCCGCGGCTACGACGTCGTTCTACTGGTACTTGGCGCTGTTGGCCTGCATCGGTGGGTTCCTGTTCGGGTACGACACGGCCGATATCGGCTCGGTCCTGAACTTCATCCCCTACCACCTGTCCGACTTCGCCACGGGCTACCTCGTGGCCGGGGCGTCCATCGGAGCGGCGGTGGGCGCGCTGGTCGCCGGACCGTTGACCGACCGCTTCGGACGGAAGTCGTTGCTCATCGCCGATGCCGCCATCTACGCAATCGGCGCGATCTTGTCGGCGGTCGCGGTGAATGCCTTCATGCTCCTGAGCTCGCGTACGTTGATCGGGCTCGCGGTCGGGGCGGATTCCGCGATCGCCACCGCGTACATCGTCGAGTTCGCGCCGGCGAACCGGCGGGGTTCGCTCAGCCTCATCCAGCAATGGATGATCACGGTAGGGATCCTCGTGTCCTACCTCGTCGCGCTGTTGATCCTCAAGGTGGCACCCCAGGCGGCGTTCGGCGCGGACTGGCGGATCATCCTGGGTCTGGGCGCGGTCCCGGCGCTGCTCGCGGTCGTCCTGCGGGCTCGGATGCCGGAGTCCCCGCGATGGTTGATGCTCAAGGGGCGCTTCGCCGACACCAGCAAGGCGCTGGGACAACTGAAGATCGAGGTATCCGAGGAGCAGGTACGGGCGACGGCAGACCGACTCGCCGCGAGCGTGGCGAAGCAACAGCACAAGTCGCCGTGGACACGAGGCGTGAAGAGAGCGTTGATAGTGGTCTGCGTCTTCTTCATCTTCCAGCAGATCACCGGTATCAACGTGCCCTTCTACTATGGCCCGAAGCTGCTGGCAGGGTTCTTCCAAGGAGGCTCGACCTCGGCCGTGGACGCAGCCGTGGCCGGGATCGAGACCGCGGCCATCCTCGGAGCGGTCAACGTGATCGCCACCTATTTCGGGTTCCGCTACATCGACCGGGTCGGGCGCCGGAAACTCGCTCTCGCAGGCTACGCCGGCATGGCGGTCTTCATCCTGCTCGCGGCCGTAGGCGTGGCGTTCCTGACCGGCACACCGAAGATCATTGTGGTCATGGTGGGATTCGCGTTCTTCATCACCTCGTTCGCGATCGGGGTCGGTGGAACGGGCTGGCTCATTCAGGGCGAGGTCTTCCCGACAGCGGTTCGAGGGCGCGCCGCGGCGATCGGAGCGAGTGTCGACTGGTTGGCCAACTTTGTGATCATCCTTGTGTTCCCGGCCCTGACCACGGCGGTCGGGCTGGGGTGGGTGATGGTGTTGTTCGCCGTCCTCGCGGTAGCGGCAATTGTGTTCATCGCGCGTTTCCTGCCCGAGACCAAGGGTCTACCGCTGGAAGACGTCGTCGGTGTCTTCGAACGCCAGGCTGCCACGACCAAGGCCTCCCGGTAGCCGTCGGACTGGGCCCCGACCAGGGATGATCCCGCGGACGGCGAGGAGCGCTGTCGGTGGCAAGTCCAGCTACGCAATTCTTGTTGGGATCACCTCATCGACCTAGGGGTCGGATGAACCGCCTCCCGGACTTCATGTCCAGGAGGCGGCCCCATGTGCGGCTTCAGCTTCGGGGGACGACCCGCCTTGGTGCGCGTCGAGGGAGAACCGTGTCGAGTTGGGTCGGTGTGCCCTCCGGGATCAGGTACTGGTCGTCTTTTCCTGGGGCTGGTCGTTGATGGTGACGGGAGTCATGAGAACCGGATCAGGGCCGAGAATCCTCCGCGGTCCTGAGACGGTGAACGTTGCTGTGGCCCGGATGTCGTCGGCTGAGGCGCCGATCATCAGGTTGATGTCCCCGGGTTCCACGACCCGTCGCAGGTCGACGCCGGTGAATGCGGTTCGGTCCGCATGAAGCTCGAACTCGATGTGGGCGGTCTTGCCCGGGGGGAGTGGGACGCGAGCGAAGCCGACGAGCTGAATGACGGGGCGGACGACCTCCGCGACCGGGTCGGTCAGGTACAGCTGGACCACTTCGTCGCCGGCACGGTCTCCGACGTTGGCCACGTCGACCGACGCCCGGACAAGACCGTCCGTGGCGACAACCTCCCGGTCCACGTGGAAGTTCGAGTACTCGAACCGGGTGTAGGACAGCCCGTACCCGAACGGGAACAGCGGAGTCGGGTCGAGGCTGCTGATGCCGTCGGCGCCGATCGCCAGAGGTGCCTGCAAGTAGGTGCTGGGCTGGCCCGTGCCAGTCCGAGGGATCTGGACGGGAAGTCTGCCGCTGGGAGCGACGCGCCCGGAGAGAACACCGGCGAGAGCGGAGCCGCCCTCGACACCGGGCATGAACGCCTGCACGACAGCGGCCGCCCGGTCCACGTAGGGATCGAGGGCGTAGGGGCGCCCGGATACCACCACGACGACAGTGGGTGTCCCTGTGGCGAGGACGGCGTCGACCAGCTGCCCCTGCACGCCGGGCAGGGCGAGGTCCAGCGCGTCGCATCCTTCCCCCGATGTCCCTCGGCCGAACAGCCCGGCCCGGTCCCCGACCGCGACCACACACAGGTCGGCTTCCTCCGCCGCGGTCACTGCGTCCGCGATCGTCGACGAGTCGTCCCCTCGGACGTCGCAGCCCTTGGTGAAGCTGATCCGGCTGTCGGGGAACTCCAGCAAGACCGCGTCGAGCATCGACGGGACGTCGAGCCCGAGTCCCACCTCCGGGTAGTCACCGAGAACGTGGTTGGGGTAGGAGTAGCAGCCCATGAAGGTTTGCGGGTCATCGGCGCAGGGCCCCACCACCGTTATCCGTCGCGGCGCCGCAGTGCCCGTGCCCAGTGGCAACGCCCCGGAGTTGGCCAGGAGGATGATCGACTGCTCGGCCACGTCACGGGCGATGGCGCGGTTCCCCGGGGAGTCGAACGTGGCGTCGGCGTCCGCGCTGATGCCGAGGTGGTCGGACCAGCCCGGGTCGAGCATGCCCAGCTCGACCTTCTGACGGAGGACCCGCGCGGCCGCCCGATCGACCAGGTTCTCGTCCACCGCGCCGCTCTCCACCAGCTCGACGAGCCGGTCTCCGTAGCAGATGGTGTCGGGAAGTTCGACGTCAAGGCCCGCTTCCAGCGCTTGACGCCCGGCATCGCCCAGGTCGGGGGCCACACGGTGCATGGTGTGGAGGAATGTGATGGCTCCGTAGTCGGAGACGACAATGCCGTCGAAGCCCCACTCGTCACGCAGGAGCCCCGTCAGCAGAGAGCGGTCGGCGCCCGCGGGAATGCCGTCGACGTCGGCGTAGGAGTTCATGACCGAGCGCGCTCCCGCGAGCCGGATCGCCATCTCGAAAGGCGGGAGAATGACGTCGTGGAACTCCCGACGCCCGAGCGACACGGGCGCGTGGTTGCGGCCGGCGCGAGATACGGAGTAGCCGGCGAAGTGCTTGAGCGTCGCGATGACACCGGCGCCCTGCAGTCCACGGACGTACGCCGAACCCATGACCCCGACCAGGTAGGGGTCCTCGCCCATCGTCTCCTCGACGCGGCCCCAACGGTAGTCACGGACGACATCGAGCACCGGCGAGAGCCCTTGCTGCACACCGACAGCTGCCATGTCGCGGCCGATCGCGGCGGCCATCGTCTCGAGGAGGGACGGGTTGAACGTCGCAGCCCAGGCCAGAGCCGTCGGGTACACGGTGGCGCCGAGGGTCGTGAATCCGGTGAGGCACTCCTCGTGGACGATCGCCGGGATACCCAGGCGGGTCTTGGTCACGAGATCCTGCTGCAGCTCCGCGACGCGTGCGGCGCCGGCTTCGAGTGACACGGGAGCGGTGCCGAAGACACGGGTGAGCTGACCGAGACCGTCGCGCCGAGCGTCCTCCCAGGACTTGTCCGCGGCCAGGATGTCCTGCATAGGCGCGACATTGCTGATGTTCTCACCCCCGAACTCCAGCCATACGCTCCCCAGCTGCGCCACCTTCTCGGCCAGCGTCATGGCGCGGAGCAGGCTGTCGACCCGTCGCGCCACCGGGAGGGAAGGATCCCGCCACGGGTCCGTGGCGGCGGTGTCCCCTTCTCCGCCCGGCAGGTCTCGTGGAGCCTCGTTCGTTCGTGCAGAGGTATGTGTCACGACCGTCCTCAATTGTTGGTGGGTAGGTGGCTGGTCACAGGCGGGCCGTCGACTGGCGTGTCACCAGGTGGGTGGCCAGCTCGACGTGATGGCTCTCGATGGTTTCCCGTTCGGCCAGTCGGGCCAGGGTCCGCATCGCCAGCGCGCCCATCTCCCTCAGCGGCTGGTGGATCGTCGTCAGGGGCGGAGAAGACCACTCGGCCAGATGTGAGTCGTCGAAGCCCACGATGCTGAGATCCTCGGGAACTCTCAGACCCAGCGTCCGGGCGGCCTCGATGACACCCAGCGCGAGGAGGTCACAGCCCGCGAATATGGCCGTGGGCCGCTCGGCGGACGCCAACCACGCCCGAGCGCGCTCGAAGCCCGTCTCGTACGTGAACAGCCCGTGCTCGACCGGGTTGGAGTGCGGGTCGATGCCCGCCTGCTCCAGCGCGGCTCGGTAGCCGTGGAGCCTGGCCACATTGCAGGCCATCTGGGGCGGCCCCGCGACGTGCGCGATGCGTCGATGTCCGAGCTGGACGAGGTGCTCGGTGGCCGCGAAGCCACCGTTGAAGTTGGTGGCGCCGATGCTGGTGAGGTTCTTCCGTGGCAGGTTGATGGAGTCGATGACGACGAGCGGCACTCCTGCCTCGTCGAACCTCTCCACCTGCTCGGGCTCGAGGACGGCGGAGACGACGAGAACACCGGCGCGGCCGTGGGAGCGCACCCTGGACGCCCAGCCCGGTCCGGCCTCGTCGGGGAAGCGCCGGGGCACGACCGTGAGGCCGGCCTCGTCACCGGCGTCGATGATTCCTCCCAGGACCTGGGCCGAGTACACGGAGGTGAGGTCGTCGAAGACGACTTCCACCGTCCTGGTCTCCTGTCGGGAGCCGACCGGTGTGTAGTCGCAGTCCTTCATGGCCTCCCGCACGCGCTGCCTGGTGGCCGCTGACACGTGGATGTGCCCGTTCAACACCTTGGAAACCGTCGGCACGCTGACGCCGGCCAACTGCGCGACTGTGGCGAGCGTGGAGCGTGCCGCCTCGTAATCCGCGTTCTTCACGTAGGCCTCCTCAGAAATACTTGCTGAAATTTTCAGAAACTATTTCCGTCGCGGGGTTGGCAGGCCGAGCGTAGACCAGGCAATGCCGGTGAAGCAGCCCCTTGACGCCTGCGCATCCTGCTCTCTATGGTCTCTATCACACAAGGTGTGACGGAAATATTTCTGGAAATTGACGATATAGTTTCGGATATCTTTGATGCTCGGCACGGGGCGACGCGCCGGATGCGGCACTCATCGTGCCCGAGGTGAAGAGGAGATGACGTCAATGAAGCTGGATGCGAGCGAGCTGCGCGCGCAGAAGCTGTCCGCCGAACACCATGCCGAGGTGAAGACGGACCTGCAGGTGCGGGGCTACGCGGTCCTCGAGAAGGTGATCCCCGACGACAAGCTCGAGCAGGTGCGTTCGGCGTTCTTCGAGAGGCTCGCCGCGAATGTGCGTCAGGTGGGGGACAACCGCGGCAAGCAGCGCCAGGGTGGCGTGCCACTCCCGATCGAAGAGCCCTTCACCGATCCCGAGATCATGGCCAACCCGCTGGCTCTCGACGTGTACGAGGACCTGCTCGGAGCGGACATCGCCTGTTCGTACTTCTCCTCCGACACACCCCTGCCGGGGTCGGAGTACCAGCCTGCACACCGCGACGGCCAGGATCTGTTCCCCGGCCTCGCCGTGACGTTGCCGGCCTACATGTACGAGATCAACATCCCGCTGGTGGACTTCCGGGAGGACAACGGTCCCGTCGAGATCTGGCCCTTCAGCCACCTCGTCAACGGTTTCTCGCTGGGCAACCCCCGTGCGCTCGAGCACGAGGGCGTTTCTGCCACGGAGACGGAGGTCCAGGACTACGCCGCGAGTCTGAGCCCCCAGCCCGTCCTGATGCCGGCCGGCTCACTGCTCCTGCGCGACCCCCGGATGTGGCACCGAGGAACCCCGAACCGGTCCGACGAGCCCAGGCCGATGCTGTCCCTCGCCTACCACCGGCCTTGGTACCGGTTCAACTCCGTGACCCTGAGCGGCGAGGTCTACCGGACGATGCCCGAACGTATGCAGCGCCTCTTCCGGCTCGCGACGATCGACGGCGAGACGAGCCGCGACTTCAGCTGACCGGCCGCTTCGCCAGGGGTCCAGCCACCCCGCCGCACGGACGCTCCGGCTGGACCTCGCCAGCGGGACCGTCCACCAGTCCGGGACGGTCCAGTGTGCCTCGTTCCGTGCCGCCCCGTCGCGACTCCGCCCGGGTGCCTCTGAACCTGACGGCCCTGCCCACATAGTTCCCCACCAGGAGATGAACCCCTGTGCTGACATCGCAGAAACTCAGACCACTCACCGCTCTTGCGGCAGCCGCAGTCCTCTCCGTCGGGCTCACGAGCTGTGCCGGCTCTGCGAGCGACGGGGCGGGGTCCGGCTCGCAGGTCACCATCTGGGCCACGAGCCAGGCCAACTCGGCGGAGAAGGTGATGGCGGGGATGATCGACGATTTCAACAAGAGCTACCCGGGCGGCGGCCACGTCTCGATCGAGTGGATCGGCGGCGAGCAGTGGAAGACGAAGGTCGCGGTCGCCATGGCCGCTCACGCGCCGCCCACCGTCTTCTACACCTTCGGCGGTCAGCTGCTCGACCAGTACGTCGACGGCGGCAACGTCATGGACCTGACCGACGCACTCGCGGCTGACCCTGCCTGGAAGTCGGCGTACTCGGCCAAGAACGTCTTCGACCTCGCCACCTACAAGGGGCGGACATACGGCATCCCGGCCGGTGGGCCGGACTTCGAGGTCATGTGGCAGAACGAGGCCGTCCTCAGGAAGGCGGGCGCCGCCCCGTCGCCGGCCACGTGGAGCGCCTTCCAGGACGTCGTGAACAAGGTCAAGGCGACCGGCGTGGCCCCCATCGCGCTCGCTGGCAAGGACCTGTGGCCCGAGATGATCTACATGCAGTACCTCACGCTTCGCAACGGCGGCCCCGAGGTCTTCAACAGGATCAAGACCTTCACCCCCGGCTCATGGAGCGACCCGACCGTCATCAAGTCCGCGGAGACCATCCAGGATCTCGCGAGGTCCGGTGCGTTCACCAACGGCTTCAACACCGTCACCTACGCCAGCGGGCAGGCCGAACAGCTGCTCGCCAGCGGACAGGCCGCCTTCCAGGCGATGCTCTACTACGACGAGTCCAACATGCGGGCGTTCGCTCCGACCTTCGCCGCCTCAGCGGACTACTCCGCCTTCCCGTTCCCGGCGATCGAAGGGGCGCCCGGGGACCAGCAGGCGCTGGTGGGCCAGCCGGCCGAGTACTGGGGCGTCTCGGCGAAGGCGTCGCCCGCCCAGCAGAAGGAGGCCACCGCCTTCCTGAAGTACGCCACCACGTCGCAGACCTACAACGTCGACTACCTGGCGAAGGCCGGCTTCACCCCGATGACCGACGCGGGCGCGAAGGCGCTCCAGTCGAAGGACGTCCCCAACGCCACGCTCCTCAAGAAGCTCTACGAGATGGGTACGCAGGCGCCGTCGTTCCAGCCCTACTGGGACCAGGACCTGCCCAGCGCGGTGATCACACCGATGCTGTCCAACATCGGCGAGCTGTTCGACCTCTCCATCACTCCGCAGGAGTTCGCCTCCCGGATGAACGACGTCCTGGCGCAGGCGAAGAGTTGAGCACCGTGACGACCGGCCCGGCGGTCGGCGCGGCGGTGGCCGCGCCGACCCGCCCCCGGCGGCGACGGTTCGCCTGGTGGGCAGGGCTGTTCCTCCTGCCCAGCTCGTTGCTCTTCGCCGGGCTCGTTCTCCTGCCCATCGTCGTCGCGGTGGTCCTCAGCTTCTGCTCCTGGGACGGCACCACGGCCGTACGCTTCATCGGCACCGCCAACTGGCAGCGCTTTCTGGGCGACGGCGACGCCTTGGCGGCGTTGCAGCGCACCGGCCTCCTCGTGGTGCTCTGCTGGCTGATCCAGGAGCCGATCGCGCTGGCGCTGGGCGTGTATGCAGCGGGGCGCCAGCGCCACCGAGCGCTGCTGTCGGCCGTCTACTTCCTGCCCGCCCTCGTCTCGTCGGCCGCCCTGGGTGTGCTGTGGAGCCAACTGCTCTCACCGGTCAACGGCGGCGTCCAGTACGCGTCGCAGCACTTCGGTCTGCCCTTCCTCGGCCAGAGCTGGCTCGGCTCGCCGCACCTCGTGCTGGGGACGGTGACGGTGCTGGTGTGCTGGCAGTTCATCCCCTTCCACAGCCTGATCTTCCAGGCAGGCGTCAAGCAGATTCCCCGGTCGCTGTACGAGGCAGCCGCCATCGACGGCCTGACACCGTGGCAGCAGCTGATCCACATCACGCTGCCGATGCTGCGGCACACGCTCGTCACCTCGTCGACCCTCAACATCGTCGGCTCCCTGACCGTGTTCGACCTGATCTACACCCTCACCGGTGGTGGGCCGGGTCAGAGCACGCGTGTCCTGGCGCTGGCCCAGTATCTCGAGGGCTTCCAGTCGTTCAGCTTCGGTTACGCGAGCGTGCTCGCCGTGGTCCTCGGCGTGCTCGCGGTGGTCGTCTCGCTGATCCTGGTCCGTGTCACCGGCTTCGGTGAGATGCGAAGCGAGGCGGAAGGCGCATGACGAAACAGCTCAGCGAGATGGATGTCCTCGTCCCCCCGCGGCACAGCGAGGCCGCTGTGGCACCACGTTCGGTAGCCCGGCTGTCGAACGGACGGCGGAGGCGGCGTAACACGTCGTGGCCGCGGCGTGCGGCAACCACGGGGCTGGCGCTCGTCTGGCTGATCATCGTCGCGGCCCCCCTCTACTACATGCTCGTCGTGAGCCTGGAGCGCACGGACACATTTCTCTCCAGCAACCCGTGGTTCCCGTCCCTGGGGGTCACCACCGACAACTACGTCGCCGTCATGGAGAGCGGGTTCGTCAACTACCTCCTGAACAGCCTGATCGTGTCCGTGAGCGCAACGGTTCTGTCGGTGGTCGTCTGTCTGCTCGGGGCGTACGCCGTCGTCGTCCGCGCCAGCCGGCTCACGGGGTTCGTCTTCCGTGTCTTCCTCACCGGCTTCGCGGTCCCCATCCAGGCACTCATGGTCCCCCTGTACATCGAGATCCAGAAGCTGAACCTGTACGACTCACTCCTCGGCCTGATCCTGCCCATGGCGGCCTTCAGCCTGCCGGTGACGGTGCTGATCCTCGTCAACTTCCTCCGCGAGGTCCCGCCCGAGCTGATCCAGGCCATGCAGGTCGACGGCGCGGGGCCGCTGCGCATCCTGTGGTCACTCGCGATCCCGATCAGCGTCCCAGCCATCGTCACCGCCGGCATCTTCGACTTCATCGCGAACTGGAACAACTTCCTGTTCCCACTCATCCTGACGCAGAGCTCGTCGGCTGCGACCCTGCCCCTTTCCGTCTTCCAGTTCCAGGGCAACCACTTCGCCGACGTACCGCAGATCATGGCCTCCGTCGCCCTGTCGGCACTGCCCTTGTTCGTCGCTTACATCCTCGCCCGGCGTCGAATCACCTCCGGCCTCGCCGCCGGCTTCGGCAAGTAGGCCGACCCGAGAGTCGCCCTCGCACCATCACATCGGACAAGCACATCGGACAGGAGCTCCCCGTGGCCAAGAAGGTCCTATTCATCGGCGGGACCGGCATCATCAGCTCGGCGTGCGTGCGCAGTGCCATCGCGGACGGCATGGAGGTCTTCGTGCTCAACCGCGGCAAGACATCCCGGCGCCCCCTTCCCGACGAGGCGCGTGTGCTCATCGGCGACGTCCGCGACACCGCAGCTGTCCGGGACGCTCTGGACGACCTCGACTTCGACGTCGTGGTGGACTTCGTCGGCTTCATGCCCGACCACATCGAGACCGATATAGCCCTCTTCCAGGGCTCGGTAGGGCAGTTCGTCTACATCAGCTCCGCATCGGCATACCAAAAACCCCTCGCCCAACTCCCCATCACGGAATCCACGCCCCTGGCCAATCGTTTCTGGGAGTACTCCCGCGACAAGATCGCGTGCGAAGCGCTGCTCAACGCGGCATATAGGGACAAGGGGTTCCCGGTCACGATCGTCCGGCCTTCCAGCACTTACGACAAGACCTGTCTGCCCTTCCTGGGAGAGTGGACCGCGATCGACCGCATGCGCCGCGGGCTCCCGGTCGTCGTCCCCGGCGACGGGACTTCCCTATGGGTGCTGACGCACCACGAGGACTTCGCCAACGCCTTCGTATCCCTGTTGGGCAACCCCCACGCCATCGGTGACACCTTTCACATCACCAGCGACGAGCTCCAGACCTGGAACCAGATCTTCCTCACTCTCGGCCACGCAGCAGGCTGTGAACCACAACTCGTCCACATCGCGAGCGACAGCATCGCCAAAACCGTGCCCGAGTGGGGGCCACCGTTGCTGGGCGATGCGGCACACTCCGTCATCTTCGACAACTCGAAGATCAAGCGACTGGCGCCAGGATGGGCTGCCCGCATTCCCTTCGCCCAAGGGGCCGCGGAGATGATCAGGTGGCGTGACGAGGACGGTGCGAGACGTGTCGCCGACCCCACCGTGGACGCCGCCTTCGACGCACTCGTCGCCGCATATGTGTGAACGTGGGGTGCCCGAATCGTCGAGGGCGAGCAGGCGGGAAACAGCCCGGCCCGCTGGGGCGCCGCTCCGCACCCTGGCCGCGTTGTGCCTTGCATCCGGCGCCGGAAGCCACACGAGTTCAGCGCGGTTCACCGGCGGGTAGACCCAGGGATGGACCACGACGAGGTGCCGTTGCTGGACGGGTTGGCGGAGTATCGACGGCTGGGTCGCTACGGGTTCACCCCGCCTGGTCACCGGCAGGGCCGGGGCACGGACCCACGGGTTCGCGAGGTGATCGGCTGGGATGCCTTCCGATCCGATGTGCTGGCCGCCGCGGGGTTGGACGACCGGTCGTCCTCGGGCGGGTTGCTCAGGCGTGCCGAGGAGCTGATGGCCGACGCGGTCGGGGCCGAGCACGCGTTCTTCTCCACCTGCGGGAGTTCGTTGTCGGTGAAGGCAGCGATGATGGCAGTGGCGGGCGGCTCACCCGGTGGCTTGTTACTCAGCCGCGACGCCCACAAGTCCGTCGTCGCCGGCTTGATCTTCTCGGGGGTGCAGCCGCGGTGGATCCCTCCCCGCTGGGATGCCCGGCTGCACCTGGCCCACCCGCCGTCCCCGGAGGAGGTGGAGCGGGCGTGGCAGCGCAATCCGGACGCGGCGGGGGCGTTGATCATCTCCCCGACCCCGTACGGCACGTGCGCCGATCTCGTCGGCATCGCCAGTGTGTGTCACGACCGCGGTAAGCCGTTGATCGTTGACGAGGCCTGGGGGGCGCATCTGCCGTTCCACTCGGACCTGCCGACGTGGGCGATGGACGCGGGCGCCGATGTGTGCGTGGTGAGCGTGCACAAGATGGGCGCCGGATTCGAGCAGGGCTCGGTGTTCCACGTCCAGGGCGACCTGGTCGATCCGGCGCACCTGTCGGCGTGCGCGGACCTGTTGATGACCACCAGCCCCAATGTGCTGCTCTACTCGGCGATGGACGGGTGGCGCCGGCAGATGGTGCAGCATGGAGCCGAGCTGCTGGGGGCGGCGCTGGAGCTGGCCGGGCGGTTGCGCGGTGAGATCGACGCCCTGCCGAACCTGCATGTCCTTCACGACGAGCTGCTGGACGCGGAGGCCTCGCGCGATCTCGACCTGTTGCAGGTCCTGATCGACGTCACCGGCCTGGGGATCAGCGGCTACCAGGCCGCGGACTGGCTGCGCGAGCACTGCCGGATCGACATGGGGCTGAGCGACTCTCACCGGGTCCAGGCCACCCTGTCGATGGCAGACGACGACCTCTCCGCGAAGAAACTGGTCGACGCCCTGAGCCGGCTCGCCGGCGCCGCGCCGCAGCTCCCGACCCCGCCGGCTGTACGGCTGCCCGCCCCGCACGGCCTGGAGCTCGAATCGGTGGCGCTGCCGCGGGACGCGTTCTTCGGGCCGACGGAGATGGTGCCGGTGCAGGAGGCCGTCGGACGGGTGGCCGCGGAGCAGGTCACCCCCTATCCGCCGGGCATCCCGGTCATCGTTCCGGGCGAGCGCATCACAGCGGAGGTCTTGGACTACCTGCGCACCGGCCTCAGCGCGGGGATGGTGTTGCCCGACCCCACCGATCACTCCCTCAGCACCGTGCGAGTGGTCGCCGAGCAACCAGATTGAGGTCTGCAGGAGCGCAGGGTGGCCGCCCGATCTCCCATCGCGCCGTCGTCCGCCCGACCGGG